>JADGHP010000181.1 GCA_019683855.1 Thermoleophilia bacterium | reverse complement strand
GCGCGCAGGTGGCGCTGCTCGTCGTGCCCGCGGTGATGCTGCTCTCCCTGCTCTTCGCGCACCCGCTCGCGCTCTCGTTTCGCTGGATCGAGCTCGTGGCGATGGCCGGCGCCGTCGCGCTCGTCGGCGCCATGGTCGCGGACGGCCGCTCGCGCCGCTGGGAGGGGGCGGCGCTCGTCGCCGCCTACGCGGCGGTCGCCGTCGGCTTCCTCCTCGCCGGCAACCGCTGAATCCGGGAAACCATCGGGGTCCGCTCCGGGATGACTCCGGGAGAACCCGCGCGGGCAAGGCCCGAGCGCATCGGCTACGGTGGGGCGCGATGTCGGCCGCCGAGGAGATCGCCCCCGCCGCCGCCCCGGCGCCCGTCGCCGTCGAAGGGCGCGCGCTCACGCGCCGCTACGGCAGCGGCGAGACGGCCGTCGACGCCCTGCGCGGGGTCGAGCTCGACGTCGAGGCCGGCGAGCTCGTCGCCGTCATGGGCCCCTCGGGCTCCGGCAAGTCGACGCTGATGCACATCCTCGCCGGGCTCGACAAGCCGACCTCGGGCACCGTGCGGATCGCGGGCACCGACATCACGAGGCTCGACGACGCGAAGCTGACCCGCCTGCGGCGCGCGCACATCGGCTTCGTCTTCCAGTTCTTCAACCTGCTGCCGATGCTCACCGCGGAGGAGAACGTCGTCCTCCCGCTCTCGATCGCCGGCGAGAAGCCCGACCGGGCGTGGCTCGACGAGCTGCTCGAGAAGATGGGCCTCGCCGAGCGGCGCAACCACCGCCCCTCCGAGCTCTCCGGCGGCCAGCAGCAGCGCGTCGCGATCGCGCGGGCCCTCGTCTCCCGTCCGACGATCCTGTTCGCCGACGAGCCGACCGGCAACCTCGACTCGAAGACCGGCGGCGAGATCCTCGAGCTGTTGCGCGAGTCGGTCGACGCCTACCGGCAGACCACGGTGATGGTCACGCACGAGGCGCGCGCCGCCGCGATCGCCGACCGCATCCTCTTCCTCGCCGACGGCCAGATCGTGAACGAGCTCCGCGACGCGCGCGCGAGCGACGTGCTCGCGGTGATGGACAAGCTGCACGCGTGACCCTCGTCGCCCTCAAGGGCCTCGCCGGGCGCAAGCTGCGGGCGGCGCTGACGGCGATCGCGATCGTGCTCGGGGTGGCGATGATCAGCGGCACCTACGTCCTCACCGACACGATCAAGGCGGCGTTCGGCACCGTCTTCACGCAGGTCTACCGGAACACCGACGTCGTCATCACCGGCCGCAGCGCGATCGGCAGCGACCACAACGGCGCGCTGCCGCCCTCCTTCCCGGAGTCGCTGCTCGAGAAGGTGCGCGCGCTCCCCGACGTGGCGGCGGCCGAGGGCGGGATCAGCGACTCGGCGCGGCTCGTGGGCCGGGACGGCAAGGTGATCGCGACCGGCGGCGCGCCCGGGCTCGCCTTCAGCGTCCACCCCCACGGAAGCCAGCGCTTCAACCCGCTCGAGCTCGTGTCGGGCGCCTGGCCGTCCGGGCCGAACGAGATCGCGATCGACGAGCACACCGCCTCGAAGAAGGGCTACGCGGTGGGCGAGGAGATCGGCGTAGTCGGGCCGGGCCCGGAGCGGCGCTTCCGGATCGCGGGCATCGTCAAGATCGGCGGCGTCTCCTCGCTCGGCGGCGCGACGATGGCGATCTTCGACTTCGCGACCGCGCAGCGCTTCTTCCACAAGCAGGGGAGGCTCGACTCGATCTCGGTGGCGGCCAAGCCGGGCGTGGCGCCGGCGACGCTCGCGAGCGAGATCCGGCCGCTGCTGCCCCCGACGGCGCAGGTGCGCACCGGCGAGGCCGAGGCGAGGCAGGCGACGAAGGACACGAGCGGCTTCCTCACGATCATCCAGGACTTCCTGCTCGCGTTCGGCGGCGTCGCGCTGTTCGTCGGCAGCTTCGTGATCGCGAACACGCTCTCGATCACGATCGCGCAGCGGACGCGGGAGCTGGCGACGCTGCGGACGCTCGGCGCCTCGCGGCGGCAGGTGCTCGCCTCCGTGCTCGTCGAGGCGTTCGTGATCGGTCTTGCCGCCTCGATCAGCGGCCTGTTCCTCGGCCTCGGCCTCGCGAAGGGCCTGAACGCGATCTTCGTCTCCTTCGGCATCGACCTGCCGCAGGCGGGGACGGTGTTCGCCACCCGGACGATCGTCGTCTCGCTCGTCGTCGGCGTGCTGATCACGCTGCTCGCCGCGCTGCGTCCCGCGATCCGCGCGACGCGCGTGCCGCCGATCTCGGCGGTGCGCGAGGGGGCGGTGCTGCCGGAGTCCCGCTTCGCGCGCTTCGGCGTGCACGGGGCGCTCGTCACGATCGCCGCCGCGGCGACGCTGATGCTGGTCGGCCTGTTCGTCGGCGGCCTCTCGACGACGCAGCGGCTGCTCGCGATCGGCGTCGGCGCGGCTGCGGTCTTCCTCGGCGTGGCGATGCTCGCGAAGACGCTCGTGCCGCCGCTCGCGCGCGTGCTCGGCGCTCCGGCGGCGCGCCTCGGCGGCGCAGCCGGCGTGCTCGCCCGCGGCAACGCGATGCGCAACCCGACCCGGACCGCGTCCACCGCCTCGGCGCTCATGATCGGGCTCGCGCTCGTCACGCTCGTCTCCGTGCTCGCCGCCGGGCTGAAGACGCGCTTCGAGAGCTCGGTCAACAGCCTGTTCCGCGCCGACTACGCGCTCACCTCGACCGACAACTTCTCGCCGATCTCGGTCGCGTCCGCCGAGGCGCTGCGCCGCGCGCCGGGCGTCCAGGTCGTCTCGGGCGTCCGCGCCGGCTCGGGCCGCGCGTTCGGCAAGCGGATCGGCGTCACCGGCGTCGACCCCGACGTCAGCAAGGTGATCTCGGTCGACTGGCAGGCAGGCTCCCCGGCGGTGCCGGCGCGGCTCGGATGGAACGGCGCCTTCGTCTCCAAGGACTACGCGCGCTCGCACCAGCTCACGGTGGGCTCGCCGCTCGAGGTCGAGACGCCGAGCGGCGCGACGATGCATCTCCGGGTGCGCGGCATCTTCGCCCCGCCGAAGGGCGGCTCCCCGTACGGGGACGTGACGATCTCGACGCGGCGGTTCGACGCCGAGTACCCGAACCCGCAGAACGTCTACACGTTCGTGAACGTCGCCGGCGGGGTGACCGACCGGAACACGCACCGGCTGGAGCGGGCGCTCGCGGGCTTCCCGGACGCGAAGATCCAGACCGAGAGCGAGTTCAAGCGAAACCAGGAGCAGGGCATCGACACGCTGCTCAACCTCCTCTACGTGCTGCTCTCGCTCTCGATCGTGGTCAGCCTGTTCGGGATCGTGAACACGCTCGTGCTGACCGTGTTCGAGCG
>JADGHP010000180.1 GCA_019683855.1 Thermoleophilia bacterium | reverse complement strand
TGAGAGTGCTCATCGTGTCCGGCATCTGGCCGCCCGACGTCGGCGGGCCGGCCAGCCATGCGCCCGAGGTCGCCTCGTTCCTGCTCGGGCGCGGCCACCGCGTCGAGGTCGTGACCACGGCGTCTGTGGCGCCCGCGGCGACGCCGTATCCGCTCCGCTGGATCTCGCGCCGGCTGCCGAAGGGCGTCGTCCACGTCCGCACCGGGCTGGAGGTGGCGCGGCGCGCGGCCGCGGCCGACGTCGTCTACACGACCGGGATGTTCGGCCGCAGCGCGGCCGGAGCGACGCTGGCTCGGCGCCCCTACGTGGTCAAGCTGACGGCCGATCCCGCGTTCGAGCGGGCGCGGCGGCGCGGGATGGTCGGCGGCAACGTCGACGAGTTCCAGCGAGCGACGGGCGGCGCACGGGTGTGGATCCTCCGTGCCGCACGGGACGCCGAGCTGCGCGGCGCCGCGCACGTCTTCACGCCGAGCGCGTACCTGCGCGACCTCGCGGTCTCGTGGGGGGTGCCCGCCGATCGGGTCTCGGTGCTGCCGAACCCCACCCCGCCGCTTCCCGAGCTCCCTCCTCGCGACGCGCTGCGCGCCGCGTTCGGGATGGACGGGACGACGTTCGCGTTCGCCGGGCGGCTCACGGCGCAGAAGTCCCTCGGCGTCGCGCTCGCGGCGCTCGCACAGGTGCCGGACGTCGAGCTCGTGATCGCGGGCGACGGCGACGAGCGGGCGCCGCTCGAGGCGCGCGCCGCGGAGCTCGGCCTCGGCGGACGCGTCCGCTTCCTCGGCCCGCTGCCACGGGAGCGCGTCATCGAGCTGTTTCGCGCGGCGGACGCTTCCATCCTGTCCTCGAGCTGGGAGAACTTCCCGCACTCGGTGGTGGAGGCGCTCGCCGCCGGGACGCCCGTGCTCGCCACCGCGGTCGGCGGTGTCGCCGAGGTCGTGCGCGACGGCGAGAACGGGCTGCTCGTGCCGATCGGCGACGCCGACGCGCTCGCCGAGGCGATGCGGCGCTTCGTCAGCGACGGGGAGCTGCGGGAGCGGCTCCGCGCGGCGGCCGCAGCGTCGGTCGAGGAGTACGCTCCCGAGCGGGTGTACGGGCGGCTCGAGGCGGCGCTGCTCGAGGCCGCCCGGGTGAGGTCGTAACACCCTCTCATTAGGCTTGGCCGCGTGACGAAGCCTCGCGTGCTCTTCGTCGGCCGGACGCGCTACCGGCTGCCGCTCTCGCCGAGCCTCGCGCGCAAGTTCGACGCCCTCGCCGACGAGCTCGACTTCCGCGTCCTCGCCTCGGGGGTCGCGGGAGCGGAGGGACACGACGACCGCTTCGTGCTCGTGCCCCCGCTGCAGCGGCTCGACGGAGCTGCCTTCTGGCTCGCGCTCCCCTTCCGGGTCGCCCAGCAGCTGCGGAGCTTCCGACCGGAGGCGGTCGTGTGCCAGACGGCCTACGAGGCAGCGGCGACGCTGCTCGCCCGCCGGATCACCGGTACGCGGGCCCGCGTCGTGCTCGAGGTGCACGGCGACTGGCGCACCGCGACGCGGCTCTACGGCTCGCCGGCGCGCCGCGTGCTCAACCGGCTCGCCGACCGGGTCGCGGCGGCCGCGGTTCGGCGCGCGGACGCGGTGCGGACCGTCTCGCCGTTCACGGCGGGGCTCGTCCGCGAGCTCGGCGTCGAGCCGGCCGCGGAGTTCCCGGCGTTCATGGACCTCGAGCCGTTCACGCGGCCTCCCGAGCCGCTGCCGGAGCGGCCGCTCGCGCTGTTCGTGGGCGTGCTCGAGGCGTACAAGAACATCGACGGCCTCGCCGCGGCCTGGCGGCTCGCCGCGCCGCGCGTGCCGCAGGCGGCTCTGCGTATCGTCGGCAAGGGCGCGAGAGCCGAGATCGCGGCCGCGCTCGAGCGAGAGCTCGGCGTCCGCTGGGACCGCGAGCTCTCCGGCGAGGAGGTCGCCGCCGCGCTCGACGAGGCGTGGGTGCTCGTGCTGCCGTCCCGCTCCGAGGGGATGGGGCGCGTCATCGTCGAGGCCTTCTGCCGAGGCCGAGGCGTCGTCGGCGCGCGTGCCGGGTCGATCCCCGATCTCGTCGTCGACGGCCGGACGGGGCTGCTCGTCGAGCCTGGAGAGCCGGAGGCGCTCGCGGACGCGCTCGTGCGCGTCCTCTCCGACCGGGCGCTCGCGGAGTCGCTCGGCGCAGCCGCCCGCGAGGCCGCCGCCCCGTGGCTCCAGGCGCCGGAGGAGTACGCACGCCGGATGCGGGAGCTCGTGCGGTGAAGCGCCTCGTCTTCGTCACGCAGGCCGCCGACCCGACACACCCCGTCCTGGGAGCGACGCTCGCGAAGATCCGCGCCCTCGCCGAGCGCGTCGACGAGCTGGTGGTGCTCGCAGGCCGGATCGACGAGCATGCGCTTCCGGCGAACTGCCGCGCGCTCAGCTTCGCCGCACCGACGCGTGCGCTCCGCGGCGCTCGTTACGTCGCCGCGCTCGCGCCGGAGCTGGCGCGACGCCGCGTGGCCGTGCTCGCTCACATGGCGCCCGTGTACGCGCTGCTCGCCGCTCCGCTCACCCGGCCGCGGCGCGTACCGCTGCTCCTGTGGTTCACGCAGCAGTCGGCGGGCCGCGCGCTCGAGCTCGCGGAGCGCGTCGTCGACGCGCTGCTCACCGTCGATCCGCGCAGCGTGCCCCTGGACTCGCCGAAGGTGCGCGCGATCGGGCACGGGATCGACGTCGCCGCTCTCCCCTGCGTCGGCGAGCGCCGGCCGCCGCTGCGCCGGCTGCTCGGCCTTGGACGCTACGCGCCGGTGAAGGGTTGGGAGACCGTGCTGCGGGCCCTGCCGGAGCTGCCGGGCGCGGAGCTCACGCTGCACGGGCCGATGCTCACCGACGCCGACCGCGCCCATCGACCCGCGCTCGAGCGGCTCGCGAAGGAGCTCGGCGTGGCGGAGCGCGTCCGTTTCGGCGACGAGGTGCCGTACGCGGAGGTGCCGACGCTGCTCGCCTCCGCGGACGCGCTCGTGAACGCGACGCGCGGCGACGCGGCCGACAAGGTCGTCTACGAGGCGGCCGCCGCGTGTCTACCGGTGTTTGCCGCCTCGCCCGTGTTCGACCGGCTGCTTCCCGATCAGCTCCGCTTCGACGGGACCCCCGGCCAGCTCGCTCAGCGGCTGCGCGCGTACGAGGGAGGCGCCGGCCGCGCGCTGCGCGCGCGCGTCGAGGCGGAGCACTCGGCGGCGCGCTGGGCCGAGCGGGTCCTCGAGCTGGTCGGATGAAGCCGCGCGTCCTCTTCGTCTCGCGCGAGCGCCACGTGCTGCCCCTGCCCGACGGGCAACGGCGGAAGTGGGACGCGGTGGGCGAGCACCTCGACTAC
>JADGHP010000179.1 GCA_019683855.1 Thermoleophilia bacterium | reverse complement strand
TGTGCGTGCTCGCCGGCGAGCGGCGCGCACTCGCGGTCGCCGTCGCGCGCGGCGAGGGGAGGCGCCGCCACTCGGCGCTCGCGGAGCAGCTCGTCGCCGGAGTGAGGAAGGACCCCGAGGCGCCACGATCTCGGCGCGGACCGAGGTAGCGCCCCGGGCTGCGCGTGCTGCGGCGGGGGCCGGATCGCCCGCGCGGCGCTACTTCACGGTGAGGACGCCCTTCATGCCCGCGGCCGCGTGGCCGGGCACCGTGCACAGGTACGGGGCCTTGCCCGCCTTGAGCGTGACCGTGATCGTCTTCGTCGCGCCGGGGTTGACCATCGGCGAGGTCTTGCCGCCGATCTTGAAGTTGTGCGGGACCGTGCCGGCGTTCTTGATCTTGAAGGTGACGGCGCCGTGCGGCACCGACGAGCGCGAGAGCGTGAACTTGAACTCCGACGGCTTGCCGGCCGTGACGGTCACGACGGTGGCGCGGGTACCCGCCGTTGCCGGCACCGCCCAGAGGAGCAGCGCGACGGCGACGGACAGGAGCAGGACGATGCGCGTCTTGGTCATGCGGTGACAGCCCCCTTCTCTCTCGGATGGTGGACTTCTCGTGTGATGGACGCGGCGCCCTGGGCCGCGTCCGCGCACTCTAGCCAGCGCGGCTCTCCGCGGGCGCAGAGGAATCGGCGGGGGCTGGAGTGGGCTTGCCAGAGGCGCCGGGCCAGACGCTAATATCGCTCGCCTCGAGCTAATATCGCTCGCCTCGAGCTTTGCCCTCAGGCACGACCACCACGACAGGGGGAACCCGATTCATGGCCCGGTTGAGCATCGTCGTCAACGGCAAACGCCACCGCGTATCGGCGTCGCCGGATACGCCGCTTCTCTACGTCCTGCGCAACGAGTTGCACCTGCAAGGGCCGCGCTTCGGGTGCGGTCTCTCGCAGTGCGGCGCCTGCACCGTCCACATGGGCGACAAGGCGATCCGCTCCTGCGTCACTCCCGTGGGCGGCGTCACCGCGCCGATCACGACCCTCGAGGGTCTAGGCACGCTCGAGAAGCCGCACCCCGTCCAGAAGGCGTTCATCGACCACCAGGCGGCGCAGTGCGGCTACTGCACGAACGGGATGATCATGGCCGCCACGGCTTTCCTCAAGAAGAACCCGAAGCCGACGCGGGAGGAGATCCAGAAGGCGATGACGCCGTGGATCTGCCGGTGCGGCACCCACTTCCGGATCGTGGCGGCGATCCAGGCCGCGGCGAAGGCGATGGCTTGAGAGGAGGCGCGACGATGACCGACAGCACCACCCAGGCTCCAGTTCGCTTCGACCGGAGGAAGTTCCTCACCGGCACGGGCGCGCTCATTGTCGCGATCGGCGCCCCGCGGCTCCTCGACCCGAAGTCCGCGTTCGCCGCGCTCGAGGACAACCAGATCGGGCCGGCGCTCGTCGACCCTGCCCAGCTCGACTCGTGGCTCGCCGTCCGCGGCGACGGCACCGTCACCGTCTTCACCGGCAAGGTGGAGCTCGGCACCGGGGTCGAGACGGTGACCGCGCAGCTCGTCGCCGACGAGCTCGACGTGCCGCTCTCGAAGGTCAGGGTCGTGCAGGGTGACACCTGGCGCACGCCCGACCAGGGCTACACCGCGGGGAGCCAGTCGAGCAAGACGAACTTCGCGGCAGGCTCGACCGGCGCGCTTCGCCAGGCCGCCGCGGAGGCTCGCCTCGCGCTCCTGCAGATGGCATCGGCGAAGCTCGGCGTACCCGTCGCCAACCTGGCCGTGAAGGACGGCGTCGTCAGCGGGGGCTCGGGCTCGATCAGCTACGCGCAGCTCATCGGGGACCAGAAGTTCAACCTGAAGCAGACCGGCAAGGCGAAGCCGAAGGACTTCACCCAGTACAGGATCGTCGGCACCTCCGTGCGGCGCGTCGACATCCCGCACAAGGTCGTCGGCAAGTTCGTCTACACCCAGGACGTCAGGCTTCCGGGGCTCGTCCACGCGAGGGTCGTCCGGCCGCCGACGGTCGACTCGAAGCTCGTGTCGATCGACGGCTTCCAGGGCGGCAAGCGGCCGCCGGGCCTGATCAAGGTCGTCTCGAAGGGCAACTTCGTCGCCGTCGTCGCCGAGCGGGAGGAGCAGGCCATCCAGGCGGCCGCTCAGCTGAAGGTGACCTGGAAGACCGCGAAGCTGCCGGCGTACGAGAACCTCTACGACGACCTGAAGAAGCTGTCGCCGACCACGAACCGCGTCCTGATCGACACGAAGGACGTCGACCAGGCGCTCGCGGGCGCGGCGAAGACGATCCAGGCGGAGTACCACTACCCGATCCAGATGCACGGGTCCATGGGCACCTCGGCGGCGACCGCGTCGGTCGAGGGCAACACCGCGACCGTCTGGTCGTCGACGCAGGGCGTCTACCAGCTCCGCGGGGCGATCGCGACCGCGCTCGGCCTCCCGCCCCAGAACGTCCACGTCATCTACGTGGAGGGCTCGGGCTGCTACGGGCTGAACGGCGCCGACAACGTCGCCCTCGACGCGGCGGTCGTCTCCCAGCTCGTCGGTCGGCCGGTGCGCATCCAGTACATGCGCGGAGACGAGCACAAGTGGGAGAACTTCGGTCAGCCCTACGTCCACGTGATGAAGGGCGGCATCGACGCATCGGGCAGGGTGGTCGCCTGGGACGCCGAGTCGTGGACGGCGAGCCGCGGCTCGCGGCCCGGGCCTCCCGGGAACCTGCCGAGCGGCGTCCTGATGGGCTTTCCCGAGCAGCCGCTTCCTCCGTCGCCGCCGCCGACGCCGAGCCTGAAGCCGAACACCGTCGACGGCTCCAACTCGGCGCCGTCCTACGTGATCAAGAGCCAGCGGCTGATCACGCACACCGGCAACTACGGATTCATGGCTGGTCCGCTGCGCTCGCCGAACCGGATCCAGAACACGTTCGCGAACGAGTCGTTCATCGACGAGCTCGCCCACGCCGCAGGCGCCGACCCGGTGCAGTTCCGGCTCGACCACCTGAAAGACGAGAGGCTGATCGCGGTCCTGCAGAAGGCGGCGCAGATGGCGAAGTGGGAGCCGCGCCCGGCGGCGTCGAGGATCCAGAAGGGTCGCTACAAGCAGGGCCGCGGCATCGCCGCGATGCTCTACGAGGGTAACAACGGCTACAACGCGGCCGTGTTCTACGTCACCGTGGACACGAAGACGGGGAAGGTCACCGTCGACCGCGTGTACTCGGCGCAGGACTGCGGCCCGGCGCTCAACCCGGACGGGATGCGGGCGCAGGCGGAGGGCTGCCTCATGCAGGCGATCAGCCGGACGCTGATCGAGGAGGTCAAGTGGGGCCCGAACGGGATCAGCTCGCGCGACTGGGAGACCTAC
>JADGHP010000178.1 GCA_019683855.1 Thermoleophilia bacterium | reverse complement strand
GGGATCAGCTGGCCGACCTCGACGGCGCGGTAGAGGGCGCGCGCGAGCGGCGGGTCCTCGACGATGGGGACGCGGTGCTCGGTCGCGATCCGCCGGATCTCGGCCGCGACCAGGTCGGCGCCCTTCGCGACCACCTCCGGCGCGGGCTTGGTGCCGTCGTAGCGGAGCGCCACGGCGAAGTGGGTCGGGTTCGCGATCACGACGTCCGCGGTCGGGACGGCGGCCATCATTCGCCTGCGCGCCTGCTCGCGCTGGCGGCGACGGATCGCGGCTCGCGCCTCGGGCGACATGTCCGACTGGCGGCCCTCCTCCTTCACCTCCCACTTCGTCATCCGGAGCTGCTTCTCGACGCGACGGTGCTGCCACGCCCAGTCGGCGATTGCGAGCGGGAGCAGCCCCGCGAGCGCGAGCCAGGCGACCCGGCGCACCGTGCCGCCGACGATCGACAGCGCCTCGCCCGGCGGGACGCCGACGAGGCCGGCGAGCGAGTGCAGCCGTCCCCAGATCACGAGCCCCACCACGCCGCCGACGACGGCCACCTTCACGGTCGCCTTGAGAGCCTCGACGGCCGCCTGCGGCCCGAGCAGCCGCGCGATCCCGGTGCGCGGGCTCACCTTGGCGAAGCTCGGCTTGAGGATCTGGCTGGACGGGCGCAGCCGCGTCTGGAGCGCGGTCGCGAGCACGCCGGCGACCACGGCGACCGCCACGACGGGGGCGAGCGCGCCGGCGAGCGTGCCCGCGACCGAGCGCTCGAGGCTGGCGAGGCCGCCCGCGCCTACCAGGCTGGGGTCGGAGGCGCGCTGCAAGCCGTCGTGGAGGGCGATCTCCAGCCGGTGGACGATCGACGGCCCGGTCAGCGTGAGCACGGCGAGCATCGCGCCGAGGCTGACGGCCGCGTTGAGGTCGGGGGAGCGGGCGATCTGCCCCTTCTTGCGCGCCTCGCTGCGACGCTTCGGAGTGGGCTTCTCGGTCTTCTCGGTCGCCACCCGCGCTCACCTCCCGAGCAGTCGCAGGGCGTCGAGCAGCGAGCTCTCGATCCCGCCCTCGAGGCGCGTCGCCACGAACGGGAGCGAGGCGGCGGAGAGCGCGAGCGCAACCGCGATCTTCGCCGGCAGGCCGACGACGAACACGTTCATCTGCGGCGCGGCCCGCGCGATCAGCGCGAGTCCGGCGTCGGTCACGATCAGCGCGATCACGACGGGCGCGGTCAGCTCCAGCGCGAGCAGGAAGACGCTCGCGAAGCCGTGCGTCGCGATCGCCCCGAGCGTCGCGAGGTGCGGGTAGCCGTCGAGCGGAACGATCCGGTAGCTGTCGGCGAGCCCGGCGATCATCATCCGGTCGCCGCCCGTCAGGAGCAGGACGACAGTCGCGAACATCGCGTAGAGCTGGCCGAACGCGGCCGCCTGGACGCTCGTGAACGGGTCGACGATCTGCGCGAACGAGAAGCCGACGACCGCGTCGATGAGCGCGGCGCCCGCGTGCACCGCCGCCAGCACGATCCCGACCGCGAACGCGAGCGCGAGCCCGACGAGGATCTCCTTCGCGATCGCCGCCGCGATCGCGCCCGCGCCCGCCGGCAGCCCGACCTGCCGGGAGGCGACCGGCGAGATCGCGAGCGCAAGCGCCCCCGCGGCGACGACGCGCACCCGCAGCGGGATCAGCGTGCTCGAGAAGACGGGCGCGAACGCGAACAGGCCCCCGACGCGGGCGGCGACGAGGACGAACGCGAGCAGCTCCTCGCCGGCGAGCGTCGGCAGCCGTAGCACGAGGTCGTTCATCGCGCCGCCTCGCTCACGGGCCCGCGACCGAGGGGATGCGGAGCAGCACCTCGTGCGTGTAGGCGACGAGCTGCGACATGATCCACGGCCCCGCGACGGCGACCACCGCGCCGACGGCGAGGATCTTCGGCACGAACGAGAGCGTCGGCTCCTGGATCGACGTGATCGCCTGGAAGATCGAGACGAGCACGCCGACGACGAGCCCGGCGAGCAGGAACGGCCCCGACACCTCGAGCGCCGTCGTCAGCGCGCGCATCGCCAGCTCGACCGCGGTCTGCTGCGTCATCCGCGGAACGAGGTCACGACGCCCTGGACGACGAGCTGCCAGCCGTCGACGAGGACGAAGAGCAGGATCTTGAACGGCAGCGAGACGAGGACGGGGGGCAGCATCATCATCCCCATCGACATGAGCGTGGCCGAGACGACCATGTCGATGATCAGGAACGGCAGGAAGATCAGGAAGCCGATCTGGAACGCCGTCTTCAGCTCCGAGAGGATGAAGGCTGGCACGAGCACCTGCGTCGGCACGTCGGCCCGCGTCTTCGGCGAGGGGACGCGCGCGATGCGCACGAAGAGCGCGAGGTCGCTCGTCCGCGTCTGCTTGAACATGAAGGTGCGCAGCGGCTCCTGCGCGCGCTCGAGCGCCTCCGTGGCGCTGATCTGGTGCGCCTGGTACGGCTCGAGCGCGACCCGGTTCATCGCCGAGAGGGTCGGCGACATCACGAACAGGGTCAGGAAGAACGCGATTCCGACGAGCACCTGGTTCGGCGGCGACTGCGGCATCCCGAGCGCGTTGCGGACGAAGCCGAGGACGATCAGGATCCGCGTGAAGCCGGTGACGGTGAGCAGGATCGCCGGCAGCAGCGTGACGAGCGTCAGCAGCAGCAGGAGCTGCACCGGCGCCGAGACGCCGCTTGCGTGCGTGAGCTGGAGGCTCATCGGGCGGTCATGCGCCTGAGGGCGTCGAGCAGACCGGACGACTGCCCGCCCGCGAGCTGCGGGCCGGCCCGCGAGGACCCGCCGGCGAGAGCGCCGTCGACATCGACGCCGGCGCGCCGCAGCGCGTTCGCGTCGTAGACGCGGATCGGCGTCACGCTCTGCTCGGCGCTGCCGACGAGGATCACCTCCTCGCCGACGCGGACGAGGTGCAGCGCCCGGTTCGGCGCGAGCGTCGTCGTCCCGAGCAGCGCCACGCGCCCGTCCGAGCTCGAGCCCCGCTTCGCCTTTCCGTAGGTCTTGAGCAGCCAGTAGACGGCGTAGATGACGGCGAGCACGATCGCGAGGCCCGCGATCATGCGCGCGAAGGCGCCCGAGGAGCTCGCGGGCGAGGGCTCGCTCGTCGTCGCGCCCGAGCCGGCGTCGAGGACCGCCTTCGGCAGCGGCGTCGTGTCCCGGTGCAGCGGCGGCGCCGCGACGTGGTGCCGCGCCGGCGCGCGCGCGGGCGCGGCAGCCGCCGCCCCGAGGACGGGGCCGGCGATGGCGAGGCATGCGACGGCCGCGAGGGTCGCGGCTCGCCGCTTCGGCCATGCGGGACGACGCAAGAGCACGCCGGCGGCGGTAATCGGCGACCGCGGTCGCGAGTTGAGCCGCGGGCCGCGCGACGC
>JADGHP010000177.1 GCA_019683855.1 Thermoleophilia bacterium | reverse complement strand
GGTAAGGACATGGCAAGAGTGACGAGCAAGCTCCAGGTCACGATCCCGAAGGCGCTCGCGGAGCGCTACGGCATCGCGCCCGGCCAGGAGATCGAGTGGCTGCCGGCCGGCGAGGCGATCCGCGTCGTTCCGCAAGCGAGCCTCCAGCGCACGCCCGATCGAGCGCGCCGCGTCGAGCTCTTCGACCGAGCGACCGCACGCCAGCTCGAGCGGCAGGCCGGCAAGACGCCCGCCGTCGGAGCCGAGCGAGGGTGGCGCCGCGAGGACGTGTACGGTCGTGACGGCGCTCGTTGACACGAGCGTCCTCGTCTACCGCTTCGACTGGCGCTTCCCGGACAAGCAGCGGATCGCCACGGAGCTTCTTCGCGCCGGCATCGCCGACGGCTCGCTGCTCCTACCCCACCAGGCGCTCGTGGAGCTCGTCCCGGCGTTGACGAGACCGCTCGCGGCCGGCGAGCCCCTGCTCGATCCCACCGACGCCCGACGCGAGGCCGAGGAGCTGCTGAGCCAGTTCGACGTGCTCTACCCGGACGAGGAGCTCGTCCGGATCGCGCTTCGAGGCGCGGCCGCGTACCGGCTCGCCTGGTTCGACGCGCACCTGTGGGCGTACGCGGAGCGGTTCGGGATCCCCGAGCTCATCTCCGAGGACTTCCAGCATGGACGGCTCTACGGCACCGTCGAGGCCGTGAACCCCTTTCTCGCCGCGAGCGGTTCCGTCTCCGATCCTTGATGTTCAGCGCCGCGGTAGAAGACCTAGCCCGATGGTGTACTCGCCCGGGGCTCGAGGGCTCGCCGGTAGACGGCGAGCGTCCGCTCGATCACCGCCTCCCAGCCGAAGCGCTCCCGCGCGCGCTCGCGCGCGGCCGAGCCGAGCCTGACGCGCAGCTCCGGGTCGGCGAGGAGCCGCTCCACCGCGGCGCGCAGCGCGGCCGCGTCGCGCGGCGGCACGAGCAGCCCCGTCTCGCCGTCGGCGACGAGCTCGAGCAGCGCGCCGCCCGCGGCCGCGACCACCGGCCGCCCGAACGCCATCGCCTCGGCGGCGGCGAGCCCGAACCCCTCCCGCTCGCACGGCGCGACCACGACCGAGGCGCGCTCGAGTAGCCGCTCCACCTCGGCGTGCGGGACGGCGCCGAGCGCGCCGGGGACGAGGCGCCGGAGCGGGCCGTCGCCCGCGACGACGAGGTTCAGGTCGCCGCACGCCTCCACCAGGGTGTCGATGTTCTTCTCCGGCGAGAGGCGCCCGACGTAGAGCACCTGCGGCGGCGCCGCGGGCGGCGCGACCGACTCCGGGACGCGCACCCCGTTCGGGATCACGTACACGCCCTCGACGCCGGCCCTCCGCACCGCCGCCGCCACCGTCTCCGACACGCAGATCACAGCGCGCGCCGGCCGCAGCAGGAAGCGGACGAGGCGCGGCCACCGGCGCGCCAGCTCGACGTCCGAGAAGCGGCCCGCCGAGCCGGACCCGTGCAGCGTGACGACGAACGGCTTGCCGGCGAAGCGGGCGACCGCCGCGGTCAGGAGCCAGTGCGCGTGCACGAGGTCGGCCGAGCGCGCCGCCCGCCGCACCGCGCGCAGCATCGAGACGAGCATGAGCGGCGCCGCCCAGGGCCGGCGCCGCAGGTTCGCGGCCATCCCGCCGCCGTAGGCGAGGCCGAAGTCGCGGTAGCGGCCCGGCGCGACCACCTCGATCTCGAGGCCCCGCCCGCGCAGCCGCTCCACCGCGTCGGCGACGAACCGCCCGGCGAACTCGCGCTCGCTCCGCGGCCAGGAGGTGGTGAGGACGACGACCCGCACCGTCGCATTGTCGTGGACAGGCGCGCGCAGGGCCGCGCCATCGGGGGCTTCGAGCCCCGCGCGCGAGAGACGTCTCGACCGCCCGCGACAATGCGGCGGTGCTCGCGGCCTCGACGAAGCACTCCGGCGCTGCGGTCGCCGCCGTGCCGCTCGCGCTCGTGCCCGCGCTCGGCGCGCTCCAAGGGGGATTCTTCCCGGAGGCGTGGGTCTGGGCGACGCCGCTCGCCGCCTGGGCGGCCGCGATCGGCGCCCTCGCCGGCGGCGGCGGAGGGCTGCGAGTCGCTTGGCCGTGGGCGGCCGCGGCCGGCGCGCTCGCCGCCTGGACCGCGGCCTCGACGCTGTGGTCGGCACACCCCGCGCAGTCGCTCCTCGACGCGCGCCGGACCGTCCTCTACGCGACGGTCGTGCTCGCGCTCGCGGTCCTCGCTCGGCGCCGGCCGGCGCGCGCCCTCGTCGTCGCGACCCACGCCGCGATCGCGCTCCTGCTCCTGGCCGCGCTCGCCCGCTACCTGCTCGCGCCACGACGAACCGACGTCTTCGAGGGGAACCTGCTCGCGCAGCCGCTCGGCTATGCGAACGCCGTCGGGATCCTGGCGGCGATCGGCCTCCTGCTCGGAGTCGGACTCGCGGCGCACGCGCGCCCCCGCGCCGGCCGCGCGGCGGCGGCCGCCACGCTGCCGCCGCTCGCGCTTGCTCTCGCGCTGAGCGGAAGCCGCGCCTCCTGGCTCGCGCTCGCCGCCGGCGGCGCGGTCGCCGCCCTCGCCGGGTCGAGCCGCGCCCTCGCCGCAGCGGCGGCGCGCGCCTCGGCGGCGAGCGTCGCGCCGGTCGGACTCGCGGCCCTCCTCCGCCTGAACGACATCGCGACCGTGCCGTCGCGTCGCGACGGAGCCCTCGTCGCCGCAGCCGCGCTCCTCGGCGCCGTCGCCGCGGCCGCGCTCTCGGTACGCGCGACCCCCGTCGGCCCGCCCGTCCGCGAGCGGCGCCTTTGGCGACCTGTGCCGCTCGCGGCGGCGATCGCGCTCGCCGCCGTCGCGCTCGGAGCCGCCGCCGGCTCGACGCAGCCGCGCGCCTCGTACTGGCGCGTCGCCTGGCGCGAGCAGGTCGCCGCGCACCCGCTGCTCGGGACGGGCGCCGGCACTTTCGCCCTCTACTGGGCGCGCTCGGGACTCGAGCCGACGCGCGCCGGCGCACTCGACGCGCACTCGTTGTACCTCGAGACGATCGCGGAGCTCGGACCGATCGGGCTCGTCCTGGTGGCGGCGATGCTCCTGCTTCCCCTCCGCGGCGCGAGGCGGCGGCTCGAGCCCCTCACTCCCGCGGCGGCCGGCGCCTACGCCGCCTTCCTCGTCCACGCCGGCGTCGACTGGGACTGGGAGATGCCGGCGGTCGTCGTCGCCGCGCTCGCCTGCGCGGCGGCGCTTTCGCTCGGCGACGGCGACCGGCTCGAGCGACCGCCGCCGGCCGCGCGCGCGGCGATCGTCGCGGTCGCGCTCCTGCTCGGGGCCTGCGGCATCGCCGGCGCCCGCAGCAGCACCGTCCCCGCCGCGGCCCCGCAGACGGCGAGGGCCTCGCAGCACCGAGGCCCTCGCAGAA
>JADGHP010000176.1 GCA_019683855.1 Thermoleophilia bacterium | reverse complement strand
CCGTCCGGGAGCGTCTACAACGTCGGCGGCGGGGAGGAGGCGTCGATCCTGGAGGCGATCGCGGCGCTCGAGCGGATCTCCGGACGCCGCCTCGACGTCCGCCACGTCGACCGGGCGCGGGGCGACGTCGCGCGCACGAAGGCGGACGTGTCGCGGATCGCCGCCGAGCTGGGCTGGCGGCCGGCGACCCGGCTCGAGGAGGGCTTGACGGCGATGTGGTCCTGGGCGTCGGCTACAGTCGCCCGCGCATGACAGTCCAGGAGCAGCCCGGGGGGACGCCCGGCGGCTTCGACCCGGAGGCGGAGCAGGAGGTCGACTTCTCGCGCTACGCGCGCCTGCTGGCGGCGCGCTGGTGGGTGCTCGCCGCCGGTCTCGTCGCGGGCGCGATCGTCGGCTACGCGGTCTCGCTCGGCGGCTCGCAGGTCTACAAGGCGACCGCGACCGTCTACCTGGGTCAGCCGTACTCCGCGAGCGGCAGCATCCAGCTGCAAAGCCTGCAGACGAACCCGAGCACGGTGCGGACGATCGTGCAATCGGAGGCGGTGATCGTGCAGGTGGCGCAGCGCTGCAAGGCGAAGCCGAGCCAGTTCCGGAACGGCATCTCCACGCAGGCGATCGGCGGCAACATCGCAAAGAGCGGGCAAACGCCCGAGGTCTCGATCAGCGTCCAGTCGCCCAAGCGGAAGGTGGCGAGCTGCGCCGCGAACGGGCTCGCCGCCGCGGTGGTGGACAGAACGTCGGCGTACGCCGATCGCAAGATCGCGAACTTCCGCGACCGGATCGCGGTCGACGACCGCCAGATCGCGCTCATCAACGAGGCGCTGCAGCACGGCGGCCTCTCCGTGAGCGACCAGCTGCTGCTCCAGATCCGGCTCGACTCCGCCGAGCAGGATCGGCTCAGCGTGAGCCAGCTCCTCCAGCAGGCGATGCTCGTCGAGAAGCCGTCGCTCGTCACGCCCGCGCACTCGTCCCGGGTGACCGCGCGCAGCCGCCGCAACACGGTCGTCGTCGCCGCGCTGATCGGGCTCGTGCTCGGCGCGCTCGTCGCGCTCGTGTGGGACCGGCTCGCGCCCAGGCTCGCGCAGCGCGCCGGGGAGTAGCCCCGTGCTGGAAGGCAAGCGCGTGGCGGTCGTCGTGCCCGCGCACGACGAGGAGGCGCTGATCGGGACGACGATCGGCGGCATCCCCTCGCTCGTCGACCGCATCTTCGTCGTCGACGACGGCTCCTCGGACGCGACCGCGGAGCGCGCCCGGGCGGCGGGCGACGTGCGCGTCGAGGTGATCCGGCACGAGCGCAACCGCGGCGTGGGCGCCGCCACCGTCACCGGCTACCGCCGCGCCCTCGAGGAGGGCTTCGACGTGATCGCGGTCATGAACGCCGACAACCAGATGGATCCCGCCGACCTGCCCACGCTCGTGCGCCCGGTGGCGCGCGGCGAGGTCGACTACGCGAAAGCGAACCGCCTGTTCACGGGGCAGGCGTGGAAGCTGATCCCCCGCACCCGCTACCTCGGCAACGCGATCCTCTCGATGCTGACGAAGATCGCCTCCGGCTACTGGCACGTGGCCGACTCCCAGTCGGGCTACACGGTGATCTCGCGCGAGATGCTCGCGCAGCTCGACCTCGACCGCGTCTACACGCGCTACGGCTTCCCCAACGACATGCTCGTCCACCTGAACGTCTGGAACGCGCGCGTGCGCGACTTCCCGTCGCGACCGGTGTACGGGGTCGGCGAGCGCTCGGGGATGCGCTACCGCCACGTCGTGCCGCGGATCTCCTGGCTCTTGCTCAAGGGCTTCTGCTGGCGGCTGTGGGAGAAGTACGTCAAGCGCGACTTCCACCCGCTCGTCTTCTTCTACGCCTTCGGCTTCCTCGCCACCGCCATGGGCCTCGTCCTGGGCGCGATCGAGGTCGGCTACCGCATCGCCGGCTACCCGGTCACCGTCGGCACGGTCGTCCTGATCGCCCTGCTCATCCTGTCGGGCTCGCAGTTCACGCTGTTCGCGATGTGGTTCGACATGGAGTCGAACAAGGACCTGAAGTAGGGCTTGCCGGGCGCCGCGGCGCCGCCGGCTGAGCCGGCTGACAACATGACGGCGTGCGGTTAGGACGCGGTCGGCGGCTCGTGGTGCTCGCTCTCGTCGCGCTCGCGACGCTGCCGGTCGTCGCGCTCGCGGGTCCGCAGGATCGCACCACGTACGAGCTGACGCGGCACCTCGTCCTCTACGGTTCCCTCTCGGTGGAGCCCGGCTTGTTCGACCGAGCGGTCTACGACGGCCGGTCGTACTCCGACAAGCCGCCGGGGATGTCGTTCCTCGCCGTGCCCGCGTACGAGCTCGAGCGAGCGGCCGGTATCGCGCGCGCGCCGCGAGACTGGGCGATCGAGGGCGACCTCTCGCTGTGGGCGATTCGCGTCGTCACGGGCGGGGTGCTGTTCCTGCTCATGGTGCTCCTCGTCGGCGTGGCCGGCGAGGCGCTCGTCCCAGGAGCGGGCGCGTTCGCGGCGGCGACGCTCGGCGTGGGCACGCTCGCCGCGTCGCTCGCGCCGACGCTGTTCGAGCACGACGCGGCCGCCTCCTTCTCGTTCGCCGGCTTCCTCCTCGTCTGGCGCGGCGGCGGACGGACGCGGGCGCTCGTGCTCGCGGGCGCGGCGCTGGGCGTCGCCGTCCTGTTCCGGTACCCGGCCGCGCTGATCGCGCTCGCCGTCCTCGTCTACGCCGTCGCCGCGGTCGGAAGGCGAGCCGGATGGCTCCTGCTCGGCCTGCTGCCGCCTGCGGTCGCGCTCGGCGCCTACGACTGGGCCGCGTTCGGCTCTCCGTTCCATCTCTCGTACCGCTACGTCGCCAACCGGTACGCCGAGCGGCAGCACGAGGGCTTCTTCGGGATCGGCGTGCCCACGCTCGACCGCCTGCGCGACGTGCTCGTGGTCGATCGGGGCCTGCTCGTGTTCTCCCCTGTCCTGCTTGCCGCTGCAGCCGGGCTCGCGCTCGCGGCGCGGCGAGGCTACCGGCGCGAGGCCGTCCTCGCCGCCGTGGTCGCTCTCGCCTTCCTGTGGATCGACGCCGGCTACTTCCTCCCCTACGGCGGCAGCTCGCCGGGACCGCGCTTCTTCACGCCGGCCTTGCCGTTCCTCGCCCTCGGGCTCCCCTTCGCCCTGGAGCGGTTCCCGTTGACCTCGATCGTGCTCGCGCTCGCGTCCGCTGCGCTCACGACCGCCAATTCGGTCACGTGGAGCCTGCGGGCAGAGAACGACCGCTGGTACCCGGGCCACGGGTTCTCGGACCTGGCGAAGACGATCTGGGTCTGGCTCGGGCTGAACCGAACCTACGGGGCCGGGATCCTGCTCCTGTGCGCGCTTGCCGCCGTCGCGGTCAGCGTCCCGACCTGGGCCTGGAGGCGGGCG
>JADGHP010000175.1 GCA_019683855.1 Thermoleophilia bacterium | reverse complement strand
GCGCGGGCGATCACGCTCGTCGAGAACCGCGACCCGCTCGCGTACGAGGTCGTCGCCGACCTCTATCCGGAGACTGGCTCCGCGTACGCGGTCGGCCTCACCGGCCCGCCGGGCGTGGGGAAGTCGAGCCTCGTCGCGGCGCTCGTGCGCCACGTCCGGGCGCGGGGCACCGAGGTCGGGGTGGTCTCCGTCGACCCGTCGAGCCCGTTCTCGCAGGGGGCGCTGCTCGGCGACCGGATCCGGCTCGCCGACCACTTCCTCGACCCGGGCGTCTTCATCCGCTCGATGGGGACGCGCGGGCACCTCGGCGGCCTGTCCGAAGCGACGCTGCAGGCGCTGCTCGTCCTCGACGCCGCCGGCAAGGAGCTCGTCTTCCTCGAGACCGTCGGCTCCGGCCAGAGCGAGGTCGAGGTCGTCGGCGTCGCGGACACTGTCCTGCTCGTCCTGATGCCGGGTTCCGGCGACTCCGTGCAGGCGCTGAAGGCGGGGATCATGGAGATCCCGGACGTGATCGCGATCAACAAGATGGATCACCCGGCCGCGAAGACGATGCTGAACGAGGTGCGGTCGATCCTCGCCCTCGACCGCGGCCGCGAGTGGAACCCGCCGATCGTCCTCACCGAGGCGGTGCGCGGCGAGAACGTCGCCGAGCTGTGGGAGCGCATCGCAGAGCACCGCGCCTACCTCGAGCAGTCCGGGCGTCTCGAGGAGCGGCGGCGCGCGAGCCTCGCCCGCGAGGTGTTCTCGCTCGCCTCCGGTCGCGCGAAGCGACACCTCGAGCGCACGGTCGCGGACGACCCGGAGCTGCGGCGCCTGCTCGACGAGGTGCAGCGGCGCGAGCTCGACCCGCTGACCGCCGTCCGCGAGATACTCGACAAGGTGTTCCACATCCACGATGAACGCGACGCGCACGGCACCCGGGCTTCGTGAGATCGAGCAGGCGCGGGCGCGGCTCGAAGGCGTCGCGCGCGTCACGCCGGTCTACCCGTCCGACACGCTGTCGCGGCTCGTGGGCCGCGAGGTGCACCTGAAGGCGGAGAACCTCCAGCGCACCGGCTCCTTCAAGATCCGCGGCGCGTACAACGTCGTGTCGACGCTGAGCGCGGAGCAGCGCGCCGCGGGCGTCGCGGCGGCGAGCGCGGGCAACCACGGGCAGGCGGTCGCCTGGGCGGCGCGGCAGGTCGGAGCGGCCGCGCGCATCTTCATGCCGCAGGACGCGCCGATGGCGAAGGTGGACGCGACGCGCAGCTACGGCGCCGAGGTCGAGCTGACGGGCCCCGCGATCGAGGAGTCGCTCGAGGCGGCGCAGGCGTACGTCGCCGCCACGGGCGCCGCGTTCGTGCACCCGTTCGAGGACCCGCTGGTGATCGCGGGCCAGGGGACGATCGGGCTCGAGCTCGCCGAGCAGCTCGACGATCTCGGCACGGTCGTCATCCCAGTCGGCGGCGGCGGGCTCGCCTCTGGGATCGCGCTCGCGCTGCGCGCCGTCCGGCCGACGCTGCGCATCGTGGGAGTCCAGGCGGCGGGGACGCTCCCGGGAGGTCCCGGCTTCACGATCGCGGACGGGATCGCGGTGAAGGCGCCGGGCGAGCTGACCTCCGAGATCCTCGACCGCGTCCTCGACGACGTCGTCGCGGTCAGCGACGAGGAGATCGCGGAGGCGATCGTGCTGCTGCTCGAGCGGACGAAGCTCGTCGTCGAGGGCGCCGGCGCCGTCGGGCTCGCCGCGCTGCTCGCCGGCAAGGTCGGCGGCTCGGGGCCGGCGACGCCGGTGCTGTCGGGCGGGAACATCGACGCGACGCTCCTGATCCAGGTGATGCGGCGCGGCCTCGCCGTCGGCGGGCGCTACCTCGTGCTGCGCACGCGCGTGCCCGACCGGCCGGGCGAGCTGGCGAAGCTGCTCGGGCTGCTCGCGGCCGAGCGGGTGAACGTCGTCGAGGTCGAGCACCAGCGCGAGGCGGCCGGGGTGCCGATCGGGGAGACTGGCGTGGAGCTGACGCTGCTGACGCGCAACCCCGCCCACTGCGAGCAGCTCCTCGAGCAGATGCGGGAGTGGGGCTACCCGGTCGAGCGGCTCGACTGAGCCCCGGCTACGACCCGCAGCGGCGGAAGCTCGCGGTCTCGTGGCCCCGCGTGCGCCACGCCGAGACGCCGGCCTCGAGCACCGGTCGCGCGTCGAGGCCGCACGACTGCAGGACGCTCGCGGCGATCGCGGCGCGGGCGCCCGACTCGCAGATCGTCACCAGGGGACGGCCGTCGAAGAGGCCGTTCTCGGCGGCCGCGCGCGCCGTCCGGTAGGGGAGGTGGCGGCTGCCGGGCACGAAGGCGTGGTCGCGCTCGTCCGCCTCGCGGACGTCGAGCAGCTCGACCTCGCCCGCCGCGAGCAGGCGCTCCAGCTCGTCGAGCCCCACGGGCTCGAGCGTCTGCGCGCCGCCTCCCTCCTGCCAGCCGGCGATCTCGAACACGGCCACGGCGTGCAGCCGCCGCGCGGCGAGCTGGGCCTCCTCCACGGAGCTCGCATGGAGGACGATCGGCCGCTCGGGCACGACGAACGCGGCCTTGGTGGCGAAGCTCGACCCCGACACGGGGACGCCGATCGCGCCGGGCCGGTGGCCGGCGACGAACGCCGCCGTCGGGCGCACGTCGAGGACGACCGCGTCCTCCGGGGTCGTGGCGAGCCGCTCGAGCGGCGGCTGCGCGCCGACGAAGGGGCCGCGGTTCAGCGCGACGATCCGATCCATGTTCGGCGGGCGCGGCGGTTGCGGGCCGGTCGCGACGGCGAGGAACTCGTCGTGGTCGAAGCGCAGCGCCGGGTTGAAGCGCCGCTCGAAGCCGATCGTCGTCGACGCCTTCGAGCTCATCGCCGTCCCGCACAGCGACCCGGCGACGTGGCCGGGGAAGACCTCCACGCCGTCGCCGAGCTCGACGAGCCGCCGCAGGCTGTGGAAGAGTCCCTCGCCCCCCTCGCGCGCCTCCACGGCGAGGTCGGGCCGCGCCGCGTCCCCCACGAACAGCGAGTCGCCGGTGAGCACGAGCCACGGCTCGTCGCCGCGCGACCGGTCGACCACCGCGAACGCGCAGTGCTCCGGGCGGTGCCCGGGCGTGTGCAGCGTGCGGAGCAGGACGTCGCCGACCTCGATCTCCGTCCCGTCCCGGAGCGGCTCGTGCGGGAACCTCGCCCCCGCCGCCTCGTGCACGCGCACCGGCACGCCGCGCTCGAGCGCGAGGCGTCCGTGGCCCGAGACGTGGTCGGCGTGCGTGTGCGTCTCCAGGGCGGCGACGAGCCGGAGCTCCCGCCGCTCCGCCTCCTCCAGCACCGGCTCGATCGCGTAGGGGGGATCGACGACGACCGCGACCCCGGCCCGCTCGTCGCCGACGAGGTACGACGCGCACCCGAGGTCCTCGTCGATGAGCTG
>JADGHP010000174.1 GCA_019683855.1 Thermoleophilia bacterium | reverse complement strand
GGGGCGGTAAAATCGAGGGCACGCGGACGTAGCTCAGTTGGTAGAGCACTGGCTTCCCAAGCCAGGTGTCGCGGGTTCGAGCCCCGTCGTCCGCTTCTCGCGCGGCGCCTTGCCCGCGACGGGGGGCGCCGCCCGCCGCCGCTCTCAGCTCCGCGGCCAGGCGTCGGCCAGGCGGCGCCGCGACTCGACCAGGTGCTCAGGCAGGACGCGCACGTCGGCGAGCACCGGCATGAAGTTCGTGTCGCCGCCCCAGCGCGGCACGACGTGGACGTGGCCGTGGTCGACGATCCCGGCGCCCGCGACCCGGCCGAGGTTCCAGCCGACATTGAAGCCCTCCGGCGCGTAGACGGCCCGGAGGGCCTCGATCGCGTGCACCGCCAGCCGGTGCACCTCGAGCGCCTCCGTGTCCTCCAGGTCGTCGAAGTTGGCGCCGTGCCGGTAGGGAGCGACCATCAGGTGCCCGGACGCGTACGGGAAGCGGTTCAGGAGCGCGAACGCGCGCTCCCCGCGGTGGACGACGAGCCCGGCCTCGTCGTTGCCGGCCGCCGCGCGGCAGAAGACGCAGCCCTCCTGCTCGTCCGCGCTCGACACGTACTCGAGCCGCCAGGGCGCCCAGAGCCGCTCCACGTCACTCACCTCCGAAGAAGCCGAAGCGCCGGCGCCAGGGGCCCGGGAGGATCAGCTCGAGCACGTCGTCCACGCTCACGACGCCGAGTATCTCGTCGTGCTCGCTCGTCACCGGCAGGATCGTCAGGTCATAGTCGGCCATCAGCCGCGCGATCTCCTCGAGCTCCGCCTCCGGGCGGACGCTGCGCTGGTGCGTGACGAGGTCCGTCACCCGGCTCCCGGGCTCGGCGCGCAGCAGGGCGCCGATCGGGATCGCGCCGCGGTAGCGGCGGTGGGTGTTGACGGCGAAGACCCATGTCAGCGCCTCGGGAGGAGCGGTTGCGTGCCGCAGCCGTTGGAGGGTCTCCGCCACCTCCGCCTGCGTGAACACCGCGACGAAGTCCGGGCTCATGAGGCCCCCCGCGGTCGTCGGGTCGTAGCCGAGCAGCGTACGCAGGCGCCGCCGCCGGACGGACGGCAGGTGCTCGAGCACGGCCTCGCGGCGCTCCTCGGACAGTCCGGCGAGGAGGTCGGCGGCGTCGTCCGTCTCCATGCGCGCGACGAGCGCGGCGATCTCGGCGTCGGATCGCTCCTCCGCGAAGTCCGCACCGATCCCGTCCTCGAGCTCCTCGAAGACGTCCGCCTCGCGCTCCGGGTCGGAACCGATCGCCTCCAGCAGCTCCTCGCTCTCTGACCGCGAGGCCGACTCGAGCAGGTCGGCGAGCTCGGCCGGGTGCAGTCGTGCGAGCTTGGGATGCGGAACGCGCAGCCGCACGGTCGGGATGTGTCCCGTGAACGGCTCGATCGAGGCCCAGTCGAGAAAGGTGCCCAGGCTCATCCGCGGGGCGACCCGTCGCGGCAGCAGTCGACGGGCGAGGCCGCGCAGGCTGACGTCGACGCCGACGACGCGCCACCAACCGTCGATGCGCGCGACCTCGATCTCGTTCGCCCTCACGAGACGCGCCCCGTCGACGTTGATGAGCTGCCGGTCGAGCACGTCGCGGTCGAGAAGGATCTCCTGCGGCCGGCGCTCGAACGGGCGCACGTCGAGCTGGGGCGCGCGGACGGCGACGCGGCCGTGCTCGATCGACGCGAGCTGCTCGGCGGACACGAACACCTCGCGGCCCGCGACTCGCGCGACGACGCCCCTGACCGGCGGATACTCGTCGTGGCCGAGGCGGACGACGAGGTCGTCGACGCGCCCGAGCTTCCGGCCGGCTGCGTCGACGAGGTCGCTCTTGAGGATCAGCGAGAGATGGAGGACGGGGACGGCGGTGGTGCTCACGGGAGGATCAGCGTGGCCACGAGTGCGACCGAAAGGATGCTGACGAGCGCGGCGATCAGCCAGCCGATCGAGAGCAAGACGCGTCCGCTCGCGAGCGGACCGAGGAGTTCCCGGCGCTGAGCGAGCAGCATGACGAAGACGAGAATGACCGGTAGCAGGGCGCCGTCGAAGACCTGGGAGAGGAACATCACCTGGATCAAGGGCAGCCCCGGGATCAGCACGAACACCGCGGCGACGCCGACGAAGAACGCGAGCAGCCCGTAGAAGGCCGGCGCCTGCCGTACGCGGAAGTCGAGTCCGCGCTCGAGCCCGAGCGCCTCCGTGGTCGCGTACGCGCTCGTCAGCGGCACGGTGCCGAGGCCGAGGAACGACGCCGCGAGCAGGCCGAGCGCGAAGACCGTCTCGGCCAGGTGTCCGGCGAGCGGCCCCAGCGCCTGGGCGGCCGCCCGCGCGTCGGGGATCGTCCGCAGGCCGTGCTTCCAGAGCGTGGCCGCCGCGGCGATGACGATGAAGCCGGCGACGAGGTTCGTGAGGATCGCGCCGGCAGCCACGTCGAGTCGGGAGCCGCGCAGGTCCTCCGGCCGAAGCCGCTTGTCCGCGGTGTAGGACTGGATGAACGCCTGACCCCAGGGCGTGATCGTGGTCCCCACGGTGCCGACGACGGCGAGCAGGTACGCCGTAGAGAGCGTCGCGTGCGGGACGACGAGGTACTCGGCGCCGCGCGTCCACTCGGGATGGGCGAGGACGGCGGAGACGGCGTAGGCGACCGAGACGCCCGCGCCGATGCCGAGGAACGCGAACTGGACGCGCCGAAACGAGCCGCGCGAGAGCAGCAGCACGATCACGACGGCCGCCACGGCGTCGGCGGTCGCAACGGGCACGCCGAAGAGCGAGAGCGCCGCGCCGATGCCGGCGAACTCCGCGACGGTGTCGCCCAGGTTGGCGAGCAGCATGGTCGCGATCGCGAACGTCCCCCAGCGCGGGCCGAAGTGCTCCCGGATCAGGTCGAGGAGCCCGCGGCCGGTGGCGAGGCCGAGCCGCGCGCCCACCTCCTGCGTGAAGAAGAGCGCGACGAGGCTGGCGAGGATCGCCCACAGCAGCGCGTAGCCGTACTGCGCGCCGACGACGGAGTAGGTCGTGATCCCGCCGGCGTCGTTGTCGGCGAAGCCGCTGACGATTCCCGGCCCGAGCGCGGCGAGGATCGCAAGCCGGGGCAGCCGCTGCGCGACGAGGGGCGGAAGCCGCAGCCGTTCACGCGTGCGCGGGAGGCGCAGCCGCCGCAGGACGGCGGCGAGCGAGCGCGGCGTCGGCAGCGCCGGACGCGTATCGCTCGAACGCGCCATCTCGTCGCCGTTCCGTCACAGCCACTTCTTCCAGCGGAAGAACGCGAGCATGCCGACGATCGAGAGGGTCATGAGAGCGACGCTCGCGTAGAAGGCGTCCAAGGTGTCGATCCCGGGGAAGTGGACGTTCATCCCGAAGAAGCCGGTGATGAACGTCAGCGGCGTGAGCACCACGATGAAGATCGTGAGCACGTAGAGGATGTCGTTCTGCTGGTGCGAGATGAGCGACTCGTTCGTGTCCTCCAGCGCCTCCACGACCTCCTTGTAGTTGTCGAGCAGGTCC
>JADGHP010000173.1 GCA_019683855.1 Thermoleophilia bacterium | reverse complement strand
CTGCGCCTCGAAGGCGAGCGGCTGCGCCTGGGGGAACGGGTCGAGCTCGGTCGAGCCGGCGAGCGACGGCGGGTCGGCGAGCCCGTCCTCCTCCCACACCCGGCGCACGTCGTCGGGACGGAAGACGAGGTCGGGCGGCCCGGCGAGCGGCGGTACGAGGTCGTCCGGCGCCGGCGCCGGCGCCGCCTCCCCGTCCTCGCCAAGTAACAGAGTGTCACTTGGATCGGCGAGGTCGAGCCGGCGCTCGGCGGCGGGATAGACGGTGCAGGCCGCCACCGGGTGCAGGGCGCGCTGCGTGAACGGCGAGAAGGCGCGGATCGATTCGATCTCGTCGCCGAAGAACTCGGCGCGCAGCGGCTCGCGGCCGGTGGTCGGGAAGACGTCGACGATCCCGCCGCGGACCGCGAACTGGCCGCGCTCCTCCACGCGCTCGACGCGCTCGTAGCCGGCGAGGCCGAGCCACTCGGCGAGCCCTTCGACGCCCGATTCGAGCCCTGCGCGCAGCTCGAGCGGCTGCGGGCGGGCGGAGGCGGGCGGCATCCCCTCCGCGATGGCGCGCGCCGAGGCGCAGACGAGCCCGCCGCGGGCGAGCACCTCGAGCGCGCGCGCGCGCTCGCCGACGAGGTGCGGCGGCGGCTCGAGCCCCGACTCCCAGCTCACCCCCCGGCTGGGCAGGAGCCCGACCGCGTCCTCGCCGAGGAACCAGGCGGCCGCCTCGGCGGCGTCGCGCGCGTCCGCGTCCTCGGGCAGAAGGCAGACGAGCGGACGCTCGAGGCGCGCGTGGAGCGACGCGAGCAGCACCGGCAGCACCGCCTCGGAGACGCGGGCGCGCGTCGGCAGCGAGTCGGCGAGCTGCGCGAGCCGCTCGTGCTCGACGAGCTCGCGGACGAGGGCGTACAGCACGGGACGGTCCATGACGAGAGGCGGAACCGGCGGGCTCCGCGGAGGGCCATGGTATCGGCGGCACCGAGCCAGCCTCCTTCGGAAGACGTTGCCCGCAGGCGGCGCGAGCCGATGCAACTGCCGTGGGCTGGCGCGAGGCCGACTGGGCGGAGCTCGACGAGGGCGAGCGCTGGCGCTGCCTCGCCGGCGTGCCGCGAGCCCGAGCCGCGGCGGCTCCCCGACGGTCGGCAGGTGAGCGCCGCGGCGGCGGGCCAGCCCTGGGTGCTCTGGGCTCCGCGAGAGGCTAGCCGGACGCGCGTTGGCTGGATGCGCGACGGCGGGTCGCGATCGCGACGGAGAGCGCCATCGCCAGCCCTCCGGCGACCTCCCCCATCCAGACGGCGGGATACCGGATCGCGCCGGGGTACCGGATCGCGCTGTCCACTGCCGCACGCGCGAGCGGCTCGAGACAGAAGGCGGCCGCCACCGCGAGCGCGCCGAGCCAGAGGCCCTCGTCGCGCCAGCGGTTCCCGAGCCACCCGCAGACGGGGCCGGTGACGAGCCCGCCGACGATCACGAGCGACTGGCTGACGAGCAGGCCACGGATGCCGTACGCGGTGAGACGCGCTCCCTCGATCGGGCTGAGGGTCATCACCCAGTAACCGATGAGCGCCGCGAACGTGCAGGCGAGGCCGAGAAGAGCTGCCCGCCTCCGCGTCCGCTGCGTGCAGCCCGCCAGGAAGCCGACGAGAAGCCAGGGGGCGGAGAGCAGGCTCGCCTCGTGCGCCCACGGATACCTCGAGAGGCTCCCGAGGAACTGGTCCGCAGCGCCGAAGAGAGCGGCGAGGCCGACGACGACAGGCGCGCGACGCACGGCCTCAGCGTAGCCGCCTGCGCGCCGCCCTCCACGCGAGCGTTCGTCCCGCCGGGCAACGCGCGCGACGGGCGCTCTTCCAGCAGCGGCCGTCAGTGCCGGTTGACCTGCGCCTGGGCGCGCTCGACGCCCTCGGCGTCCAGCGTCTCGACGGCGTCCGCGGCGCGGGCGACGAGGGTCTCGGCGTCCTCGTGCGGCTCGAAGTCGGAGAGCACCCAGTCGGCGAGCGGGCGCGGGTCGCCGCGCTCCGGGCGGCCGATGCCGACGCGGAGGCGGAGGAAGTCCCGCGTGCGCAGGTGCTGCGCCACCGAGCGCAGGCCGTTGTGGCCGGCGAGGCCGCCGCCCAACCGGAGCTGGAGCCGGCCCAGCTCGAGATCGCTGTCGTCGTGGACGACGAGCACCGACTCCGGCGCCAGCTTGTAGAACGCGGCGGCGGCGCCGACCGAGCGGCCCGACTCGTTCATGTACGTCTCCGGCTTCAGGAGCGCGACCTTGTGCCCCTCGAGCCGGATCTCGGCGAGCTGGCCGGAGAACTTGCTCCGCCACGAGCCGCCGTGCCGGCGCGCCAGCTCGTCCACGACCATCGCGCCGGCGTTGTGGCGGTTGCGCGCGTACTCGCGCCCCGGATTGCCGAGGCCGACGACGAGCAGGTCGAGCGACGGGGCGCCGGCGGCGCCGGAGGCGCCACGGCTCGCGAGCCGGGCGTTGGCGGCTCCGCTGCGGGCGCTCCCAGCTTCGCGGCGCGGCCACAACCGCACGGTCGCGGCCTAGCTCTCGGCGTCGCTCTCGTCGCCGGCGGGCGCCGCCTCCGGCTCGGCCGGCGCCTCGGCGGCGCCCTCCGCGGCCGCGCCCTCCTCCGCCTCGAGGCCCTCGGCCGCCTCCTCCGGCTCCACGGGGCGCGTCGGGGAGGTGATCGTCGCCACGACCGTCTCCGGGTCGTCGAGCAGCGTGACGCCGTCGGGAGCGGAGATGTCGCCGACGCGGAGCGTGCCGCCGATCCCCATCCCGCTCACGTCGGCCTCGAGATGCTCGGGCACCTCGAGCGGCAGCGCCTCCACGTTCAGCTCGCGCAGCGGCTGCGAGAGCACGCCGCCCTCGCGGATGCCGGGGGAGTCCTCGGCGCCGACGAGGTGGACGGTGACGACGGCGTGGATCGGCTGGTCGAGGCGGACCTCCTGCAAGTCGACGTGCGTCACGCCGCCGCGGACCGGGTCGACCTGGTACTCCTTGAGGATCGACGGACGCGTCTTGCCGGCGCCGTCGATCTCGACGTCGAGGAGCGCGTGCAGGCCGCCCGCGCCGCTCAGCGCACGACGGAGCTCGCGCTCGGGGACGCTGATCGCGATCGGCTCGCCGCGCCCGTAGAGCACGCCGGGGACGAGGCCCGCGCGGCGCAGGCGCCGCGACTCGCGCGAGCCGAGGCGCTCGCGCACGGCGACGGTCAGCTTCGTCCGCTCTCCGGCCATTCCGGCGGCCGAGTGTAGCGGAACACCGCGTGCGGCCTGCCGGGCTCAGAACCCCGCCGCTCGTCGGCGCTCTCGGCGAGCGTGGCGGACCGCGCAGCGCGGCGCGAAGCGCGGCGAGCGCCGGCTCCGCGCGGCGACCGCCTCAGAAGAGCTGGTTCTCGCCGCCGAAGATCGCGGAGACGGAGTCGTCGGCGAAGACGTTCATGATCGTCTCCGCGAGCAGCCCGGCGACCGGGAGCACGGTCAGGGTCGGGGGCGCGGCGAGCCGGTCGATCGGGACGGTGTCGGTGACGACG
>JADGHP010000172.1 GCA_019683855.1 Thermoleophilia bacterium | reverse complement strand
TCTTCGAGCGGCACATCCTCGACAACGGCTTGCGCGTCCTCGCCGCCGACCTGCCGCACGCCCAGTCGGTGACGGTGATGATGATGCTCGCCGCCGGCTCCCGCTACGAGACGGCGGAGACGAACGGGATCGCCCACTTCGCCGAGCACATGTTCTTCAAGGGCACCGAGCGGCGCCCGAGCGCGCGGCAGATCGCCGGCGAGATCGACGCGATCGGCGGCGAGTTCAACGCCTTCACCGGCAAGGAGTACACCGGCTTCTACGTCAAGTGCGCCGCCGACCACCGCGACGTCGCGCTCGACGTGCTCGTCGACATGCTGCGCAACTCCCGCTTCGACCCGGAGGAGATCGAGCGCGAGAAGGGCGTGATCGTCGAGGAGATGAACATGTACTTCGACACGCCGCGGGACTTCATCGGCGGCGTGTACGAGCAGCTCCTCTACGGCGACCAGCCGCTCGGCTGGGACATCATCGGGCGCAAGGAGACGGTGCGGAGCGCGACCCGCGAGACGTTCCTCGGCTACCTCGACCGCTGGTACCGCCCGTCGCGGATGGTGCTCGGCGTCGCCGGCCGCACCGGCGGCGACGTGGTCGAGCGCGCCCAGGAGCTGCTCGGCGACCTCGCGCCCGCCGAGACCGGCGAGCCGGCGCCGGTGCAGCCGCATGCGAGCGAGCGCGTGAGGGTTCACACGAAGCAGTCCGACCAGGCGCACGTCTGCCTCGGCGTGCACAGCTACCCGCTCGAGCATCCGGACCGGTACGCGCTCCAGCTCCTCGCCACCGTGCTCGGCGGCGGCATGTCGTCGCGGCTCTTCACCGAGGTGCGCGAGCGGCGCGGCCTCGCCTACTACGTCTTCGGGCTCAACCACAGCTACACCGACACGGGAACGCTCTACGCGCAGGCGGGCGTCGACATCGCGCGGATCGACGAGGCGGTGTCGACGATCGTCGCGGAGCTGCGCAAGGTCGCGGCGGAGCCGGTGCCCGCCGACGAGCTGGAGAAGGCGCGCAGCTTCGCCAAGGGACGGTTCGTGCTCCAGCTCGAGAACCCCCAGGGGCTGATCATGTTCGGGCTGCGCAAGGAGGTGCTCGAGCGCCGCGCGCCCGACCCGGAGGAGGTGCTCGCCGGGCTGGACGCGGTCACCGGCGAGGACGTGCAGCGCGTGGCGCAGGATCTGATCGCCGACGACCGCCTCCGGCTCGCGCTGATCGGCCCCTTCGACGACCCGGATCGCTTCGAGGCGCTGCTCGGCTGACGCCCGACGCGGAGAGTCGAGGCGCCGGGAGACACGGGAGGGAGCCGCCGCCGGTTCCCTCCCGCGCACGCTCGACGATGAGCCGTGCTACGCCTCGGCTTCCTGCGCTTTCTCCTCGGCTGCGCGACTTTGGATCTCCGCGACGACCGCCGGGTCGGCGAGAGTGGTGGTGTCGCCGAGCGGCCGGTTCTCGGCGATGTCGCGCAGCAGGCGGCGCATGATCTTGCCGCTGCGGGTTTTCGGCAGCTCCGGCGTGAACACGACGTTCGCCGGTTTCGCGATCGGCCCGATCTTGCGGGCCACGTGGTCGCGGAGCTCCTGCAGCTTCTTCACGCTCGGCTCCCTGCCGGCCTTCAGCGTCACGTAGGCGACGATCGCCTCGCCCGTGGTGGAGTCCTTGCGCGAGCACACCGCCGCCTCGGCGACGTCGGGGTGGTCGACCAGGGCGGATTCGACTTCGATGGTGGAGATGCGGTGGCCGGAGACGTTCATCACGTCGTCGACGCGTCCGAGCAGCCAGAAGTCGCCGTCCCGGTCGATGCGGGCGCCATCACCGGCGAAGTACGTGTTCTCGTAGCGTGACCAGTACGTGTCCCGGTAGCGCTCGTCGTCGCCGAAGATGCCGCGCAGCATCGCCGGCCACGGGCGCTTGAGCACGAGGTAGCCGCCCCCGCCGGGGCCGACCTCGTTGCCGTGCTCGTCGTAGACGGCCGCCTCGACGCCCGGGAACGGCTTGGTCGCCGAGCCCGGCTTCAGCGTCGTCACCCCGGGCAGCGGGCTGATCAGGATCATCCCGGTCTCGGTCTGCCACCAGGTGTCGACGACCGGGGTGCGGTCCGAGCCGATGTGCTCGCGGTACCAGACCCACGCCTCCGGGTTGATCGGCTCCCCGACCGAGCCCAACAGCCGAAGCGAGGACAGGTCGTGCCGCCGCGCGTACTCGGGCCCCCACTTCATGTGCGAGCGGATCGCGGTAGGCGCTGTATAGAGGATCGTCACCCCGTAGCGCTCGACGATCTCCCACCAGCGGTCCTTGTCCGGGTAGTCCGGCGTCCCCTCGTAGAGGACCGAGGTGGCGAGGTTGCAGAGCGGCCCGTAGACGATGTAGCTGTGCCCGGTGATCCAGCCGATATCGGCCGCGCACCAGTACACGTCCTCCTCGGGCTTGAGATCGAAGATGTAGTAGTGCGTGGCTGCGACGCCGCACAGGTAGCCGGCCGTCGTGTGCACGATCCCCTTCGGCTTCGCCGTGGTGCCGCTCGTGTACATGAGGAACAGCAGGTCCTCGCTCGACATCGGCTCGCACGGACACGACGCCGGGTCGTCCGACTCGCCCTCGACGAGCTCGTGCCACCAGTGGTCGCGGCCCTCCCGCATCGGCACGTCCCCTCCGGTGCGGCGCAGCACGACGCAGTCGCGCACGGCGGGCGCGGCCGCCATCGCCTCATCCGCGGTCTGCTTGAGCGGCACCCGCGAGCCGCGCCGCCACGCCTCGTCCTGGGTGATCAGCACCTCGCAGCCCATGTCGTTCATCCGCCCCGCGAGCGAGTCGGCCGAGAAGCCGCCGAAAACCACGGTGTGCGGAGCGCCGAGACGAGTACAAGCGAGCATCGCCACCGGCAGCTCCGGCACCATGCCCATGTAGATCGCGACCGGCGTGCCCCTCCTGACGCCCAGCTTCCGGAGCGCGTTCGCGAAGCGGACGACCTCGGACTGCAGGTCGGCGTAGGTGATCTGCCGCCGCTCCCCTACCGGCTCGCCTTCCCAGTAGTAGGCGACCTTGCCGCCGTGGCCGGCCGCGACGTGCCGGTCGACGCAGTTGAAGCAGACGTTCAGCTTCCCCCCGAGGTACCACTGCGCGTACGGAGGATCCCACCGATAGAGCTCCGTGAACGGCTCGAACCACGACAGCCGCTCGCGCCCCTCCCGCTCCCAGAACTCCTCGAACCCCAGGTCGTAGATGTCCGCCTTCGCGTTCGCCCGGGCCGCGAACCCCTCCGGCGGCGGATACCGCCGCTCCTCCAGAAGCATCGTGTCGATCGCGTGCTGGGTCTCCGTCGACAAGGGCTACCCCTCCCCTCTGGACGGCGTCGCCGAGCCGAGCCGAACGCAGGGGATTCGGCCCCGGAGCGGTCGTCCGACAGAGACCACAGGCGTCGGCGACATGCCGTTCACGACTCGCGCTGCCGATGCGTACCTCGCCACAGCGGCGGTGACGATACCGGCCCGGCCCCCACGTGTGCGATGCGGCTCCCGCCGTGCGCC
>JADGHP010000171.1 GCA_019683855.1 Thermoleophilia bacterium | reverse complement strand
GCCCGTCCGTGCGGGCGCGGTAGCAACCGCGTGAGCGCCATGGTCGCTCACCTTTCGCAGCAACCTAGCAGAGTCCTTCTCGTTTACGGTTGGCCTCGTGGAGCGGAAATGGCGAGCGCTGATCGTCGTCTGTGTCGCCAGCTTCATGCTCCTTCTCGACATCACGGTAGTCAACGTCGCGCTCCCGGACATCCAGAAGGAGCTGCGCGCCTCCTTCACCGACCTGCAGTGGGTGGTGGACGCGTACGCGCTCATGCTCGCGACGGGCGTCCTCAACGCGGGGTCGCTCGGCGACCTGCTCGGCCGCAAGCGGGTGTTCGCCGCCGGCGTGGTGCTGTTCACGCTCGCCTCCGCCCTCTGCGGCGCCGCGACCGGCCCGCTCTTCCTCGTCCTCGCGCGCGGAGCGCAGGGGATCGGCGGCGCGGTGATGTTCGCGGTCTCGCTCGCGATCCTCTCGCAGGAGTTCCACGGTCGCGAGCGGGGGACGGCGTTCGGGATCTGGGGCGCGACGATCGGCGCGGCGGTCGCGATCGGCCCGCTCGTCGGCGGCGCGCTCACGACGTGGCTCGGTTGGCGCTGGATCTTCTTCGTCAACGTGCCGATCGGCGCCGCCTGCGTCGCCGGCGCGGCGCGCGAGCTGCACGAGTCGCGAGACGAGGAGCACGGCGGCTTCGACCTGCCCGGCTTCGCGACCCTCACCGGCGGCCTGTTCTCCCTCGTGCTCGGGCTGCTGCGGGGAAACGACTGGGGCTGGTCGAGCGGCCGCACGCTCGCCGTGCTCGCGGCCGCGGCAGTGCTGCTCGGCGCGTTCGGGGCGGTCGAGACGCGGGTCGGGCATCCGATGCTCGACGTCTCGCTGTTCCGGATCCCGACGTTCTCGGGCGCCCAGATCACGGCGTTCGCGATCTCGGCCGGGATGTTCTCCCAGTTCCTCTACCTCGCCCTGTACATGCAGAACGTGCTCGGCTACTCGCCGGTCGCGGCCGGCGTCCGCTTCCTGCCGCTGTCGCTGCTCTCGTTCGTCACGGCGCCGCTCGCGGGGCGGCTGTCGGCGCGGATGCCGGTGCGGCTGCTGCTCGGCGCCGGGCTCGGGCTCGTCGGGCTCGCGCTGCTGCTGATGCACGGGATCACGACGGGCTCGCGCTGGACGACGCTGCTGCCGGGCTTCCTCGTCGGCGGCGTCGGCGTGGGACTGGTGAACGCGCCGCTCGCCTCCACGGCGGTGAGCGTCGTCGAGCCACGGCGCGCCGGCATGGCCTCCGGGATCAACAACACGTTCCGCCAGGTCGGGATCGCGACCGGGATCGCGGCGCTCGGCGCGATCTTCCAGGATCGGATCGCCGCGCGCCTCTCGGGGAGCGTGCCGGCGGCGCACGTCGACGAGCTCGCGCACGCGATCGCCTCCGGCGGAACGCGACAGGCTCTCCAGGCGGTGCCGCCGCAGCTCCGCGACCAGGCGGCGTCGGTGTCGCGCTCGGCGTTCGTCGCCGGCCTGAACGAGATCCTGCTCGTCGCCGCGTTCCTGCTCCTTGCGGGCGCGGTGCTCGCGCTCGCGCTCGTCCGTCGCCGCGACTTCGTCGCGAGCGGGGCGGCGCCCGCGGTCGCGCGGGACGAGTAGGCCCTCCCGCTACGCGGCGGCGACGCGAGGCCGCCGCGGGTGCACGCGCAGCGCCACGTGCCAGGCGCCGATGAGGAGCACGACGGCCGCTCCGGTGACGATCACGAGCGCCTGCGCGGCCACCGAGAACGCGATCGCGTCCGCCGTGCCGACCCCGCTCAGGACGAGGATCGCGGCGCCCGCCCCGGCCTGGGTCGCGGCGCCGGCGGGCGCGATCGGCAGCGCGGCGGACGCGGCCGAGGCGCACAGGAACGCGAGCGCGAGCGGGAACGAGCCGCGCAGCGAGAGCGCGTTCAGGAGCAGGAACACCGCCGTCCCGCGCAGCGTCCACGAGACCGACACGAGCAGCCAGGCCGCCCACGCCTCCTTCGTGCAGTGCACGTGCGAGGCGAGCCAGCGGCCGAGGCGGAAGCGCATGGCGTGCCGCGAGCCGCCGAGCTTCGGCAGCGACGCCACCACGAGCGCGGCGGCGACGCCCGCCGCCGCCACCACGGCGAACCCGGCCCGGACCGACCACGAGGTCGCGTCCGCCGCCGCCACCGAGGCGAGCGGCGTCAGGGCGGCGTTGTCGACCATCCCGAGCACGATCAAGCTCAGACCGACCGTGCCGAGGCCGGTGCGCGTCCCCGGATAGCGCCTGACGACCGCGATCCGGATCGCGTCGTCGATCCGCCCCGGCAGCGCGACGCCGCCGACGCACGCCGCGCCGCCGGCGAACGCGAGCGCGCCGGCGGCCGGGCGCTCGTGCTCGTGGAAGAGCCGCTGCCAGCCCCACGCCTTGAACGCGTAGGCGGCGAGGAACAGAAGCGCCGAGCCGAACACGAGCACCGGGTCGGCGTGGCGGAGCGGCCAGCCGCCGCGGACGAAGTGCCGCACGCTGACGATCGCGACGCCGAGGAGGATCAGGCCGAAGCCTCCATTGAGGAGGAGCTGCGCCCTCCGGTTGGAGAGAAGCCGTCGCATCCGTCTCGTAGCGGAGCTATCGGCGGTGAGGGTGGGGAGCTGAGTCACTCGTCTGGGGCCCGGGGACCGTTGGCCCGCGGGACGCCCACGGTACCAGTGCCCCGTTCGCGCCGTGTTGAGCGTCACGGTGCGAGGGTCACGAGACCGGTGTCGCCTGCGGCGCGGCGAGCGCCCTCGCGCAGGCCGCCGCGGCGGCCTGCGCCGCCGGGTCGCCCTCGAGGCGAGCCCAGTCCGCCGCCTCGCGCGCCAGCTCGCGCAGCTCCGCGAGCAGCAGCTCGGGGGGCGCGCCCTCCCGCTCGAGCGCCTCGATCCGCTCCATGCGCCTCAGCACCGCTCGCGCCTCGTCCACGACGCCGACGATACGCACCGCCGGTTGACGGGACCGTCACGGAAGCGTGTCGGTCAGCTCGCGCGCGCCTGCAGATCGGCCACGTTCGCACGGCGGGCGCGCAGCGCGAGCAGGGTCTCGTCCAGCTCCCGGACGAGCCGGCGGCGGTCTCCGTGCAGCAGCACCTCGACGAGCAGCCGACGCACGAGCTCGGGGTCCGGCGAGCGGAGGCGCTCCAGGATGTCGCCCCGCTCCTGCGGGGTGGCCCCGAGCAGCGCGGCGCCGCGCATCGCCGCAGCCCAGGCGCCGTCGCCGTCGCCGAGCGCGGAGTCGAGCGCCAAGCGGAGCTGCTCGCTCCGAAACGGGTCGCCCTGGAAGAGCGAGAGCTCCCAGCGGTCGAGCGCGTCGCCGAGCCGGGCGTCGTCGTCGGCGAGCGCGAGCTTGGGGCGGAGGCTCGCCGCGACCGAGGCGCGGAACGGGTCCAGGCGCGTCGGCTCGCCCGGCGGCGGCGTGGCGGCGATCGGCAGCACCGGGCGGATGCCGTACGGACGCCAGTCGAGCCGCTCGAAGATGACCGGGCCCGCCGCCACCGGCGCCGCGGTCGCGAGCCGGATCGCCGTGACCGCGTCGGCC
>JADGHP010000017.1 GCA_019683855.1 Thermoleophilia bacterium | reverse complement strand
AGGTGATGGGGCTCGACGTCGAGGAGCTGCGCGAGCTGTTCTCGATCCGGCTCGCGCTCGAGACGATGGCGGTGCGGCGCGCGGCGGAGCTGTTCGAGCCGGCCGACGGCGAGCGCGCGCGAACGCACCTCGCGGCGTTCCACGCGGCGCGGCACGGCGGCGACGTCCGGGCGGCGGTGCGGGCGCACACCGCCTTCCACCTCGCCCTCTACGAGGCGGCCAGGTCGGCGTGGCTGCTGCGGCTGATCCGTCCCGCGTGGGATAGCTGCGAGCGCTACCGGCCGGTGCTGCTCGCGTCGAGGGGGACGCTGCAGGATCGCCACGAGGAGCTCGACGTCGAGCTGCTCGAGGCCTGCGTCGCCCACGACTCCGACCGCGCCGCGCGCGCCCTGCACAACCACCTCGAGCTCGCGACCGACATCTACGCGGTCGAGCTCAAGGGGCGAAGCATCTTCGCCTTCTAGTGCGGCCTCTCGTAACCTCGGCAGAGGGAGGCGCCGGCGTCCGAGTCCGTCAGCGGCCGACGAGAGCCCGCGCCTTCGCGAGAGCGCGCTGCGGCAGCGGCGGCTCGAGCAGCTTCTGCGCGACGAGGGTGCCGCTGCCCGCCCCCAGGCCCGGGCCGGGCCACGTGCTCGCGCCGATGTGCCACAGCCGCTCCACCGGGGTGGCGTGGCCAGGGCTGCGCGGGAACGGGCGCCAGAGGAAGTTCTGGTCGAGCGAGAGCGCGCCCCCGTACGGGTCGCCGTGGCGCAGGTTGATGTTCGCCCGCTCGAGGTCGTGCGGGCCGAGCGCGACACGCTTGCGGATCGAGGACTCGAGGTTCGGGATGTGCCGGGCGAGCCGCGCCTGGATCCGGTCGGCGTAGCGCTCCCGCAGCTCGTCCGTCCACGCGCCTGAGCCGGTGTCGATCTCGCCCGCGGCGTCGCCCTTCAGCCTCCAGGGCAGCTCCTGGAGCTGGATCCAGAGGATGCCCTTGCCCTCCGGCGCGCGCGAGGGGTCGATCGTCAGCGGCTGTCCGCAGACGATCGTCGCCTCGGCCGGCAGCAGGCCGCGCTCCGCCTCGTTGACCGCGCGCGAGACGCCGTCGAGGCCGGGCGTCACGTGGACGATCGCGGTGCGGCCGAGCCGCTCGTCGCCCTCCCAGCGCGGCGGCTCCGAGAGCGCGTAGTGGATCTGCATCTCGGCGCGGCCGTAGCGGAAGCGCCGCGCGCCCTCGCGCACCGGCGCCGGGACGTCCGCGTCCGCGAGCAGCCGCTCGTAGAGCTGCGTCGGCGTCACGCTCGCCACGACGGCGCGCTCCGCGCTCACCGTCTCGCCGTCCGCGAGCCGGACGCCGACGGCGCGGCCCGAGCGCACGAGCACCCGCTCCACGTCGCGTCCCGTCTCGCAGACGCCGCCGTGGTCGCGGATCAGCCGCACGAGCGCCTCGGCGAGCTTCGCGCCGCCGCCGCGCGGCACCGGCATCCCGCCCTCCTGGATCGCGACCGCGATCACCTGCGTCATGAAGCCGGAGGTCGCCTGGTCGGGCCCGAGACCCGTGTGCAGCACCCAGGGAGCGAGCACGCCGTGCGCGCGCTCGGAGGCGAACGTCGTCTCGAGCCAGTCGCGACTCGTCTGCAGCACCTCGCCCGCGAAGACGGCGGCGCCCTCGCGGCCGAGCCGCCGCAGCGCCTTGGCGGCGAGCGCGAGCCCGGCCGGCGACCACAGCTCCGTGCCGAGGACGCCGAAGGCGAGGTCGGCGTGCGGGAAGAAGCGCTCGAGCACGCCCGGCCACTCGGGGCCCAGCTCGGCCGCGTTCCCCTCGGCGGTGCGCAGCAGGAAGGCGGCGCCGCCGTCGGGGAACGCCGTCCCCGTCGGCAGCTCGGTGTTCACGTACTCGAGGCCGCGCGCGGCGAGGTCGTCGCCGAGCTGCGCGTGCGCCGCGCCGCCGACCCAGAGCGGATGCCAGGCGCTGAAGACGTCGTGGAGGAAGCCCGGCTCGGTCAGCTCCTCGGTCTTGATCGCGCCGCCGAGCCAGTCGTTGCGCTCGAGCACGCAGACGCGCCACCCGGCCCGCGCGAGCAGCGCCCCGCAGGCGAGCGAGTTGACGCCGCTGCCAACGATGACCGCGTCGTAGTCCGCCATGGTCGCGATTATCCCTCAATCCGCTCGGGTGTCCCCGCCGGATCCGTCCGGTGCCTGATACCGGCCGTGCCCCGATGAGCCGTGTTCGTTGTGAGCATCGCGCGTCGGGAGCGGCCGCCTGCGCCCGCGCGACTCACAGCTCCGCCGCGAGCGCGCGGAACTCGTCGTCGGTGACGAGGCCGCGCTTACGCGCCCCGAGCTCCTTGACGCGCGCGAGCAGCTCGGCGCGCCGCTCCTCGGGCACGTCGAGCCCGAGCTCCTCCGCCTTGATCCGGATCGAGTCGAGGCCGCTCTTCTTGCCGAGCACGATCGCCCGCTCGGCGCCGACGAGCTCCGAGGAGTACGGCTCGATCGAGGGCGGGTCGTGGAACTGCGACGCGACCGCGCCGGACTCCCGCCGGAAGAGCGTCTCGCCGGTGAGGGGCTTCCAGGGCTCGAGCGCGTAGCCGGCGAGCTCCTGCACGCGCGCCGACACCTCGCGGATCCGGTCGAGGCGGAGCGCCGACTCGACGCCGTAGAGCGCGCGCAGCGTCAGCGCCACCTCGCCGAGGTTCGCGTTCCCAGCGCGCTCGCCCATTCCGTTGATCGTCCCCTGGATCCAGCTCGCGCCCGCGCGCACGGCCGCCACCGCCGACGCCGTCGCCAGCCCGAAGTCGTTGTGGCCGTGGAAGTGCACCGGCACGTCCGGCCCCACCCACTCCACCGTCCTGCCGACGAGGTCCGCGACCGCCTCCGGGGAGGCGATCCCGAGCGTGTCCACGACGACGACCTCGCGCGCTCCCGCCTCGACGGCGCTCTTGTACACCCGCTCGTAGAAGTCGGGCTCGGCGCGGGTCGAGTCGACGCCGAAGAACGCCGCGCGGATGCCGTGCTCGGCGGCGAACCGCATCGCGCTCGTGATCCGGCCGAGCATCGTCTCCCGGTCGACGCCGATCGCGTTCAGCTTCAGGTCGGAGATCGGCGACTCGATCACCGACGCGGGCACGCCGAGCTCGACGAGCGCCTCGAGGTCGGCGGGGACGGCGCGCGAGAAGCCCCACACCTCGGCGGCGAGTCCCGCCCCGGCGATCAGCTCGACCGCGCGCCAGTCGTCCTCGGAGACGCGCGGGAAGCCGGCCTCGATCCGCTCGATCCCGAGCGAGTCGAGCAGCCGCGCGATCTCCAGCTTGCGCTCCGGGTCGAGCACGACGCCGACGGTCTGCTCGCCGTCGCGAAGGGTGGTGTCGTAGAGCCCGACCCTGCCGCCGACCCGGTACGGATCGTTGAGGGCGCCGGTCCAGATCAGCTCGTCCACGCTCATCCCACGCGCACCACGCCGTCGGGGAACGGCGAGAGCTTCTCGGCGCCGTCCCGGGTGATGAGGAAGTTGTCCTCGACCCGCAGGCCGCCGCCCCCTTCCCAGTAGGCGCCCGGCTCGATGGCGAGCACCATCCCCTCCTCGATCGTGCCGCCGCCCGCCTGGTGCGCATACGGCGGCTCGTGCGCCCGCGCGCCGACGCCGTGGCAGATCGGGTGCGTCGGCTGCCCGGGATAGCCCATCTCGGCGAGCCCGTCGCGCACCAGCCGGTCGAGCTCCGCCAAGGAGGCGCCGGGGCGGCAGTGCGCGACCGCCCGCTCGTAGACCGCCATCAGCCCGCGCAGGAGCTCCTCGTAGTCGTCGCGCAGCTCGCCGAGGACGAGGTTCTTCGTGTGGTCGGCCCAGTAGCCGTCGACGCAGACCCAGATCTCGAACAGGACGGGCTCGCCCTCGAGCACCGGCCGCTCGCCGGTGGCGGTGAAGGTCTTGATCCCCTTGCCGGCCCACACGAGCGAGAACGGGAGCGCCAGCTCGACCTTGCCGCCGCGCCAGCCGGTGCCGACCCCGTGCACGTAGCCCTGCCAGAGCGCAGCCGCCTCGGACTCCTTCATGAACGGGCGCAGGTGCTCGCGCACGTGGTCCATCGCAGCCGCGGCGAGCTCGTTCGCGAGCCGGATCCGCTCGACTTCCTGCGCCGTCTTGATCGCGCGCGCCCGGGCCAGCAGCGGAGTCGCGTCGGCGGCGCCCGGGAAGGCGTCGAACCAGGCCTTCGTGTACGTGGTCGGCTCGCCGACCATGCGGTCGGACGCCTGCGTGCCGAGGGAGAGCTCGAGCCCGACCTTGCCGTAGCCGCGGGCCGCCTCGACGGCGGCGTCGAGCGTCCGCGCGAGCGGCGGCCGCGGGTCGGCCGGGTCGTAGCCCCGGATGAGGCGCACCTCGCTCGTCCACGCGGTGCGCTCGGCGTCCTCGGCGGAGGCCTCGAGGCAGAGCAGCACGGGCTCGCCCTCGCGCGGGAACACGCAGGCGTCGTAGCCTTTCATCCCCCAGAAGTTCGTCAGGTAGAGGACGTTGTCGGGGGCGCGCACGACGAGCGCGTCGAGCTCCTCCTCCTCCATCAGGGCGCGGACGCGCTGGAGCTTGGCGTCGTCTCGCGGCCAGGTCATCGGGGCCTCCGTCACAGGTAGTGCTCCTCGGTCGTGCGCCGCTCGCGGTCGTGGTCGACCATCATCCGCACCAGCTCGTGGAAGCGAACGGTCGGCTCCCAGCCGAGCTTCTGCTTGGCCTTCGAGTAGTCGCCGACGAGCAGGTCGACCTCGGCGGGGCGGAAGTAGCGCGGATCGATCTTCACGTAGTCGCGCCAGTCGAGGCCGGCGTAGGAGAACGCCTCCTCGAGGAACTCGCGCACCGAGTGCGCCTCCCCGGTCGCGAGCACGTAGTCGTCGGGCTCCTCGGCCTGCAGCATCCGCCACGCGCCCTCCATGTAGTCGCGCGCATACCCCCAGTCGCGCTTCGCGTCGAGGTTGCCGAGCCGCAGCTCGTCCTGCTCGCCGCGCAAGATCGCCCCCACCGCCCGGGTGATCTTGCGGGTCACGAACGTCGGGCCGCGCCGCGGCGACTCGTGGTTGAACAGGATCCCGTTCACCGCGTACATCCCGTACGCCTCACGGTAGTTGCGCGTGATCCAGTAGGCGAACACCTTCCCCGCCGCGTACGGGCTGCGCGGATGGAACGGCGTCTCCTCGTTTTGGGGCACCTCGCGCGCCTGCCCGAACATCTCGCTCGAGGACGCCTGGTAGAAACGGCACCGCACGCCCTCCTCCCGGATCGCGTCCAGCAGCCGCAGCGTCCCCAGCGCGCCGATGTCGACCGTGTACTCGGGGATGTCGAAGCTGACCCGCACGTGGCTCTGCGCGCCGAGGTTGTAGACCTCGTCCGGCCGGATCGTCCGCATGAGCTGGTTCATCGCCGAGCCGTCCGCGAGATCCCCGAACACGAGCTCGAGCTCGCCGAAGATGTGGTCGATCCGCGCCGTGTTGAACGAGCTCGAGCGGCGGATCATCCCGTACACCTCGTAGCCGCGCTCGAGCAGGATCTCCGCCAGGTACGAGCCGTCCTGGCCCGTGATCCCGGTGATGAACGCCTTCCGCTTGGCGGCCACGTGCGCGTTCTACCAGCGCACGCGCGGCGGCGCGGGCTCGCCGTGCGCCTCCTGCCACGAGACGACCGGGTTGCGGAGGACGCCGATCCGCTCGATCTCCGCCTCGATCACGTCGCCGGGCTTCAGGTACCAGGCGGCGGGATCCTCGCTGAACCCGGCGACCCCCGAGACCGTGCCGAGCGAGAGGATGTCGCCGGCGGAGTAGCCGAGCGGCGAGTAGTGGGCGAGCACCTCCGGCACCGTGGTCCACATGCGGCTCATGTGCGACACCTGGCGGGGCTCGCCGTTGACGCGCAGCTCCAGGGCGAGCTCGTGCGGGTCGCCGACCTCGTCCGGAGTGACGATCCACGGCCCGAGCGGGCAGAAGGTGTCGATCGCCTTGCAGAACGAGAAGACGCCGGAGCGCATCTCGCGCCGCTGGATGTCGCGGGCGGTGATGTCGTTGAAGATCAGGTAGCCGGCGACGTAGTCCATCGCCTCCTCGGCCGAGAACCACTTGCCCGCCCTGCCGATCACGACCGCGAGCTCGAGCTCGTAGTCGAGCTCCTCGGTCAGGTGCTCCGGGTAGACGACCGGCTCGTCGGGGCCGACGATCGCGTCGACGTTCTGGAAGAAGACGATCCACGGCGCGATCTCGTGCGACCAGTTGACGCGCTTCGACTCGTCCTCGTGCTCGCGGAAGTTGCCCGAGGTGTGGAAGAACTTCTTCGGCACGATCGGAGCCCGCAGGCGCGCCTCGGCGAGCGGCGTCCGCTCGGCCGTGTCGTCGGCGCCGCCGCGCTCGAAGTACTCGCGCATCGTGGGCACGTCGAGGCGGACGATCTCCTCTCCCTCGATCCTGCCGACCTTGCCGTCGTCGTAGGTGACCAGCTTCATCGCGGCTCTCCTCCCTCGGTTCGCAACCACTCGAGTACCTCGCCGGCGTCCGCGGGCACGGGCAGGCTCGGCGGCAGCATGGAGCGGTCGTCCCTCATGCGCCGCCCTACGCGACCCCGCACACCTTCATCGCTACGCGCGCGTAGGTCTCCGCCGTCTTGACGAGCCCGTCGATCTCGAGGTTCTCGCCCAGCTCGACGTCCATCAGCCCGGTCGAGGTGCCGTAGTTGACGGTCGGGATGCCGTAGCGGGTGAGAGCGGACGCGTCGCTGAACCAGCGGGTCACGTCGCGACCGGGCCGCTCGCCGAACACCTCCTCGTGCGCCTCGTCGATCGCGCGGACGAGCTCGTGCCCTTCCTCGATCTCGGCGCCCGGCGCGGTCACGTACACCTCGCCCTCGATGCCGTACTCCGGGAACCGCTCGGCGAGCGAGCGCACGACGTCGAGCACCTCGCGCCGCGCGACGCCCATCGGTTTCGTCGGCGGCACGCGCACGTCGAGGAACAGGTCGGTGTGGTGCGGCGTGCGCGAGACCCGCCAGCCGAAGCCGCCCTCGATCGCGCCCACGTTGACGATCGCCTTCGCGCCGCGGTAGCCGTTCGAGGGGTCGTTCTCCCAGGTCGGGATCCACTCGAGCACCGCGTCGAGCACCTCGCGCATGCGCAGGATCGAGTTCTGGTCCCGCTTGCCCTCGCTGAAGGCGGTGTGGATGAAGTTGCCGTGCACGCGGATGCGCAGCCAGAGCGCGCCGAAGTGGCCGAGCACGACCTTGCCCTCGGTCGGCTCGCCGAGCAGGCACATGTCGGCGACGCCGCCGTGCGAGACGAGGTAGCGGGTTCCCGCCGCGTAGCCGCGGTACTGTGCCCCGGTCGCCTCCCCGTACTGCGTCTTCTCGATCTCGCCGCACACGGCCGCGATCAGGAGGTCGCCGCGCAGCCGGATCCCCGCCGCGCGCAGCGCGCGCACCGCCTCGACGTAGCAGGCGAGCGCGCCCTTCATGTTCGAGATGCCGAGGCCGTACAGGCGCCCGTCGCGCACGAACGCCTGCGGCTGGAAGCCCGGCACGTCGCGCAGCCAGGGCTCCCGCCCCGAGTAGGAGGTGTCCATGTGGCCGTTGAACATCAGCGAGCGGCCGCCGCCGGCGCCCTCCCAGATCCCGAGCGCGTTGGCGCGCCCGTCCTCGACCTGCTGCCACTGCACCCGGAGGCCGAGCTCCTCGTAGAGCTCGACCATCAGCTCCGCCATCCGCTGCTCGTCCCCGGTGAAGCTGTGGACGCCGATCATGCGGCTGGCCGTCTCGACGAGCCGGTCGCGGTCGACCACGAGCGTCGCGCTCATCGCGTGACGCCTCCGTATCGATGTCTGACACCGGGACACATCCCACGCCGGCGCGGCGTCGCGACTCGCGCCCGCACTACCGCCACCCGTGGGCGACCCTCCGTGACGAAGTCGACACGCTTCCGCGCAGGTGTCTGACACCGGGACATGGCCCGGGAGGACCGCTCGTCCACGGCGTCACCCGCGGAAGCGCGGGAGGACCTTCTCGCCGAAGAGCCGGATCTGCTCGTGCCGGTTCGCCCCCCAGAGCTCCAGCATGATGTGCGTGCAGCCGGCGTCGCGGTACTCCTCGATCGCCTCGATGCAGTCGGACGGCGTGCCGGCGATCGGCTTGCACTTGTCGAGCAGCGCGTCCGAGACCTGCGCCTTCGCGGCGAGCCGCCCGCCCCGCTCCATCGCCTCCGCGACCGGGCGAATCTCGTCCTGCTCGATCCCGGCCAGCTCGAGCAGCGTGTCGGCGGCGCCCTGGATGTTCTGCACCTTGTTCGCGAGGTACATGCCGGCGATCTCGCGCGCGCCGTCCCGCCCCTCGTCGCGGTCGGTGGCGTGGATCGAGGCGACGATCGTGCAGCCGAGATCGACGTCGTCCGCGCTCTTGCCCGCCCGGGCGGCGCCCTCCTCGATGTTCCGCCGCGTGTAGCGGACGAACTCCGGTGTCGTGATCGAGGGCGTGAGCACGCCCTCGGCGATCTCCGCGCCGAGCTGTTGCATCATCGGCGCCGTGCCGGCCACGTAGATGGGGACGTGCCAGTCGGGCGCGTGCGCCTCGGGCGAGAGGGCGGGGATGTCGGCGCTGTACGCCTTCCCGTCGTACTCGAACCGCTCGCCGTCGAGCTGCCGGCGCACGATCTCGACGGCGTCGCGCATGTGCGCGAGCGGTTTCGTCTGCTTCGGCGGCCCGTCCTGCTTGGTGTTCTTGAGGAAGATGCGCGAGGTCCCGAAGCCGAGGATGAACCGGCCCGGCCCGGCGGCCTCCTGGACGACGCGGGCGTCCATCGCCACCTGGACGGGGTGCCGCGTGTACGGGGAAATGATCCCCCAGCCGACCGTGAGCCGCTTCGTCTCGCGCGCGATCAGCGCCGAGACGACGGTGGAGGAGCGCGCCTCCATCTGGTGCTTGCGCCACCACGGGTAGGCCTCGGCCAGCCAGATCGTGTCCATCCCGGCCTCGTCCATGGCCCGCGCCGACGCGAGCATCTCGTCGAGCGGCTCCATGGTGAGTTGCATCACCCCGATGCGGAAGGGAACGGCCATCGTGGTGCCCTCAGCCCTCGGCGCCGCCGTTCGCGAGCGCTTCCTGCACCTGCCTGTCGAGCGCGGTGAGGACGTGCTGGACCTGCTGGTTCACGATCGGCTGCAGGACGCGCTGCCCCATCGAGCCGACCGGGCCGGCGATGCGCACCTCGGCGGCCCAGCTCATCGTCGTGCCGCCCTCGGGGGCGTCGCCGAGCTCGAACGAGGTCTCCATGTTGAGCATGGCGCCGACGCCATGCCCCTTGATCGCCATCTTGGCGAACTCCCGCTCGCGCTCCTCGACCTTCTCCATGTCGACCTTCATCTTCAGGCCGCCGAGGCCGAGCGGGATCTTCACGTTCGCCGTCCAGCGCCGGTCGTCGTGAACGTCGAAGCTCTCGACCCCCGGCATCGTCTTCGCCATCGACGCCGGGTCGTTGAGCACCTGCCACACGGTCTCGCGTGGAGCGGCGAAGGTGCGCTCGCCCGAGACGTTCACGCCGCCTTCACCTCGACCAGCTCGCGGGTGCGCTCGGGATGCTGGAGCATCTCCCAGACGCGGCGGTACGGGTTGTGCGAGTCCCAGACGATCGCGTCGCCGTGGCCGCGCAGCGCGTCCTGGACGGCCGCGCAGATGGCGTGGATGCCGGCGCCGCCGCCCTCGCCCATGCCCTTCGTGCCGAGCGGCGTGAACGGAGACGGGCTCTCGATCGCGCCGGTGGCAAGCGGCGGCATGTCGAGCGCGTGCGGCACGTGGTAGTCGTAGAAGTTGGGAGTCAGCAGGTTTCCCTCCTCGTCGTACTCGAAGGCCTCGTGCATCGCCGCGCCGATCGCCTGCGCGGTCGCGCCCATCACCTGGCCCTCGACGATCTGCGGGTTGATGCGGACGCCGCAGTCGTCGACCGCCGCGTAGTCGACGATCTCGTAGTAGCCGGTCTCCGGGTCGACCTCGATCACCGCGACGTGGACCTGCGCGGCGTAGGTGAGCGTAAGGTTGCCGTACTTGCGCTCGACGTCCGGCGGCTGGAACGGCGGCCGGTACACGTAACGGCAGTTGAGCGTGACATCGAGATCCTCGGGCAGGCCCGCGTTGTTCGCGTTGATGATCGCGCCGCAGGCCATAAACGGCAGCGCCGCCTCGGGGTTGTCCTTGACCCGCACCGTGCCGTCCGCGAGCTCGAGCGCCTCCTCGGGCGCCCCGAGGATCACCGAGCCGAGCTTCTTGATCTCGGCGGCGAGCATCTCGGTCGCGCCCTTGACGGCGGAGAGGCCGGTGACGGCGAACTGGCTCGCGTAGGTGCCGGAGAAGCCCGCGTGCGAGTTCCAGTAGCTGTCATGACCGGCGCGGACGTGCACGTCGTCGACCGAGCAGCCGAGGATGTCGGCGACGACCTGGGCCGCCGTCGTCTCGTGGCCCTGGCCTTGCGGCGTCGTGCCGAGCGTGACGACGATCTCGCCGAAGATGTCCAGCTTGACCGTGGCGACCTCGTTGTTGCCCGAGAACTGGAGCTCGGGGTTGATCAGCCGCGACTGGCCGAAGTTGTTCGTGCCCGAGTCGAGCGTGGAGCCGATCCCGACCCCGAGCAGCTTGCCCCGGGAGGCCGCCTCCGCCCGCCGCTCCTCGATCCGGTCGTAGCCGACGAGCTCGAGCGCCAAGTCGAGCATCCGCGCGTAGTCGCCCGAGTCGTAGACGCAGCCGTTCGGGGTCTCGTACGGCATCTCCTCGGCGCGGATGTAGTTGCGCTTGCGCACCTCCACCGGATCGAGCCCGAGCTCGTGCGCGACGATGTCGATCACGCGCTCGGTGAACCAGAGGTGCTGCATGCGCGAGTAGCCGCGGTTCGGCGAGACGGGCGCCTTGTTCGTCGCCACCTGCGTGAACTCGAGGCGGATGTTGCGCCAGCGGTACATCCCGGGCGTCACCTGCGCCCAGATCACGCCGCCGAGCGGCTCGTAGCGCAACCAGGCCCCGGCGTCGTCGAGCGCCTTCGTGCGGAAGCCGAGCAGCGTCCCGTCCTCCTTGACCGCCACCTCGGTGTCGTGGAACCAGCGCTCGTTGCCGTGCGACATCGACATGTGGAAGTCGGTGCGCCACTCCGTCCACTGGATGGGGCGGTTGAGCTTGCGGGCGAGCAGGCAGCAGACGACGAGCTGCGGGTGCGAGGTGATCTTGTTGCCGAAGCCGCCGCCGATGTCCTGGGTGACGAAGCGCAGCTTGTCGAGGCCGACGCGCAGCGCCGGGCCCATCATGATCGCGGCGAAGCCGGGGAACTGGTTGTTCGTGTAGATCGTCCACTGGCCGACGCCGCGGTTGTACTCGACGAGCGCGGCATCGCACTCGAGCGGCGTCGAGTTGAAGCGGTGGAAGTGGAGCTCCTTGATCGTCACGATCCGATCCGCCTCGGCAAACGCCTGCTCGACGTCCCCCCACTCGTAGACGCCCGTCCACATCAGGTTCGAGCCGGCCTCCTCGTGCAGGACCGGGGCGTCCTCGTCGAGCGCGCGCCGCGCGTCGACGACCGGCGGCAGCGGCTCGTACTCGACCTCGACCAGCTCGGAGGCGTCGCGCGCCAGCTCGCGCGTCTCGGCGACGACCGCGACCACCGGCTCGCCGACGTAGCGCACCTTCCCGACCGCGAGCGCGTAGTCCTTGACGTGGGCGCCGGGCGGGCTCGAGATCTGGAAGAACGGATCGGTGAGCGCCGCCACCTCCTCCCCGGTCAGCGTCCCGTAGACGCCGGGGATCGCCTCGGCGGCGGAGACGTCGATACGCGTGATGTGCGCGTGCGCGTAGGGCGAGCGGACGAAGTGGAGGTAGCCCATCCCGTGCCGCTTGATGTCGTCGACGAAGAGCCCCTCGCCCTGGACGAGGCGCTTGTCCTCCTTGCGCGGGACGCTCTGCCCCGCCCAGCCCTTCAGCGGCGCCTCGACGCGCTCGGGGGCGACCGCCGAGGCGCGAGCCTCGCTCGCCGTCTCCACGCTCACTTCGCCACCGCCTTCGGGCGCGGGGGAAACCCTCTTTCCCCCGCGAGCCCCCTTCTCCAGCTCCACAAGACCGCGGCCGCCGCTCACTTCGCCACCGCCTTCACGGCTTCGATGATGTTCCAGTAGCCCGTGCAGCGGCAGATGTTGCCCTGCAGCGCCTTGCGGATCTCCTGCTCGCTCGGGCTCGGGTTCGCGCGCAGCAGCGCCGTCGCGCTCATCAGCATCCCCGGCGTGCAGTAGCCGCACTGGAGGGCGTGGTGCTCGTTGAACGACCGCTGCAGCTCGTTCAGCTCGCCGTCCTCCGCGAGCCCCTCGACCGTCTCGATGGTGGCGCCGTCGGCCTGGACGGCGAGCATCATGCAGCTCTTCACGAGCGTCCCGTCCACGATCACCGAGCAGGCGCCGCAGTTGCCGGTGTCGCAGCCGATGTGGCTGCCGGTGAGGTCGAGGTCGTCGCGCAGGAAGTGGATGAGGAGCTTCCGCGCCGGGACCTCGCGCTCGTAGGTCGTGCCGTTGACGGTGACGGTGATGCTCTTCGAGGATGCGACTGTCGCCACTCAGCCTCCCGCTCGCTCGGCGGCCTGGGCGGCGGCGCGAACCGCCAGCACCTCGGCCAGATGTCTCCGATACTCGCTCGAGGCGTGCACGTCGGACGGCGGCTCGAGCCCCGCCGCGCGCACGGCCTCCCGCACCGCGTCAGCGTCCGCCGACTCGGGCCGCAGCAGCACCGGCACCGCGTCGACGCAGCCGAGGGCGACGCGCAGCGAGCCGTCCTGGATGCTCGCGGCGGCGTTGGCGATGCAGGTGCCGTCGACGCCGAGCGTGACCGCCGCGAAGCCGTCGCCCTTGCCCGCGGGAATCGTCACACGGGTCAAGAGCTCGCCTGGCCCGACCGCGGTCATGTACACGCCGAGGAAGAACTCCTCCGCGCTCACCACGCGCTCCCCGTCGCGCCCGAGGATCGTCATCCGCGCACCGACCGCGGTCACGAGCGGCGGCAGGTGGTTCGTCGGGTCGTTCGAGCAGATGTTGCCGCCGATCGTGCCCCGGTTGCGCACCTGGACGTCCGCGATCTGCGCGCACACCTCGCCGAGGATCGGCCGCGCCTTCGCCTCGGCCGAGGCGACGATCTCGCTGTAGGTCGTCATCGCGCCGATCGTGAGCGTCCCGTCGGGGGCAAGGTCGATCCCCTTCAGCTCCTCGAGCCCGTTCAGGTCGACGAGCGCGTCGGGCGACGCGGCGCGCGCCTTCATGACGTTGATCAGCGTCTGTCCGCCCGCGAGAGCGCGTGCGCCCTCGTTCTCGACGAGGAGCTCGATCGCCTCGGCGACCGAGCTGGGCTTCACGTACTCGACCTCACGCAGGAGCACGGCGCGATCCTACGCACAGAGCGTCAGTGTTTGCAAGTCGCATTTTATTTTTTGCCAGACGCAGCTTCTTCGGGCTCCGGGTGGATGCGCGAACGCGCCTCCTTCAGGGGGCCGCCGGCGCGACCGGCGCGGACGGCGAGGATCTCGGCGAGAATCGAGAGCGCGGTCTCGGCGGGCGACTCGGCGCCGATGTCGAGCCCGCACGGGCCGGCGATCCGGTCGAGGTCCGCCGGAGACACGCCCTCCTCGAGCAGCCGCTCGCGCCGCCGCTCCTGGTTGCGGCGGGAGCCGAGGGCGCCGATGTAGAACGCGTCGCTCGCGAGCGCGCCGGTGAGCGCGGGCAGGTCGAACTTGTCGTCGTGGGTGAGGACGACGATCGCGGTGCCGGCGTCCGGCTGGACTCGCTCGAGCGCCTCGTCGGGCCACGCGACGAGGATCTCGTCGGCGCTCGGCAGCCGCTCTCGCGTGGCGAAGGCGGCGCGCGCGTCCGCGACGATCGTCGTCCAGCCGAGGAGCTTCGCCGCCTGGCAGAGCGCCTCCGCCGTGTCGACCGCGCCGATCACGAGCAGGCGGGGCGGCGGCCCGAGGACGTCGGCGAAGATGGTGCGGCCCTCGTGCTCGAGCACGTGGCTGCGTCCGCGGCGGAGCGCGTCGGGCGCGAGCTGGGCGAGCTCCGCGGGGCCGCTCCCGGCGATCGACCCGTCCTCGCGCACGAGCAGCTTCGCCCCCGTCTCCGGCCCCGCGATGACCGTGAACACGACGGCGCGGCCACCCTCCTCGACGACGCGCCGGATCTCGTCGAACAGCGTCACTCGAGCGGCTCGACGAAGACGTCGATCTCGCCGCCGCAGGGGAGGCCGACGCCGAGCGCCATGTCGTCGGTGATCCCGTAGGTGAGCAGTCGCGGCGGGCCGCCGGCGAGCACCTCCTGGGCGGCGAGGACCACGTCGCTCTCGACGCAGCCGCCCGAGACGGAGCCGGCCAGCTCGCCGCTCTCGCTGACCGCGAGCTTCGAGCCGACGGGTCGCGGCGCGGAGCGGCGCGTTGCGACGACGGTGGCGAGCGCGACACGCTCGCCCTTCGCCCGCCAGCGGTCGATCTCCGGCAGCAGCTCCTTCATCGCGTTCTAGCCTACCTCGGAGCGCGTCGCGCCTCGAAGCCGCGGCGCCGCGTCCCCGCGGAGGCTCCTCGCGAGGATCAGCGGCCGAGGTAGGCCTTGCGTAGGTCCTCGTTCTCGCGCAGCTCGTCGGCTTTGCCTTCGAGGACGAGGCGGCCGGTGGAGAGGACGTAGCCGCGGTCGGCGATGGAGAGGGAGACGTTCGCGTTCTGCTCGACGACGAGCATCGCGACGCCGGCCTCATGCACCTGCTTGATGATCTCGAAGCTGCGCTCCACCAGAATCGGGGCAAGCCCCATGGACGGCTCGTCCATCAAGAGCAGCTTCGGCTTGGCCATCAGCGCGCGCCCCATCGCCACCATTTGCTGCTCGCCGCCCGAGAGCGTCCCCGCCAGCTGCGAGCGCCGCTCGTAGAGCACCGGGAACAGCGAGTAGACGCGCTCGAAGTCCTCCTTGCTGCCTCCTCCGTGCAGGTAGGCGCCCATCTCGAGGTTCTCGAGCACCGTCATCGGCGCGAACAGGCGCCGGTTCTCCGGCACGATCGCGATCCCCTTGCGGATCCGGTAGCTCGTGGGCCGCCGAGTCACGTCCTCGCCCTCGAGGCGCACCGTGCCGTTGCGAGGCTCGACGATGCCGAGGATCGTCTTCAGCGTCGTCGACTTCCCGGACGCATTCCCGCCCAGCAGGCACACGAGCTCGCCCGCGCGCACCTCGAGGTTCAGTCCTTGCAGGATGTGGATCGGCCCGTAGAAGGTGTCGATCCCCTCGAGGACAAGCAGCGGCTCGCCGTTCGGGCTCCCGTGCTCGCCGTCGGTGCTCACCTGATCGCCGGTTCCGCTCACTTGGTCGCCGCCGCCTTCGTCCCCAGGTACGCCTCCACCACCCGTGGATCGGTCGCCACCTCCTCGAACGAGCCCTCCGAGATCTTGACGCCGTGGTCGAGCGCCACCACCCGATCCGAGATCCCCTCGACGACGTGCATGTCGTGCTCGATCACGAGGATCGTGTAGCCGCCCTCGTCGCGCAGCTTCCCGATCAGCTCCGTGATCTCGTGCGTCTCCACCGGGTTCATCCCCGCCGCCGGCTCGTCCAGCAGGAGCAGGCGCGGATTCGTCGCCGTCGCGCGCGCGATCTCCAGCCGACGCCGGTTCGCGTACGAGAGGCTGTAGGCGGGCTGATCCCAGCGGTAGCCGACGAGCCGCTGCCCGAAGAAGGAGAGCCGCTCCTCCGCGAGCCGCTGGATCTCGCGCTCCTCGCGACGCATTCCCGGCGTGCGCAGGATCGACCGCCAGATGCCCGCGCGCGTGTGCGCGTACGCGGCCGCCATCACGTTCTCCTTCACCGTCATGTTCAAGAACAGGCGCAGCGTCTGGAAGGTGCGCGCGATCCCGAGCGCCGTGATCCGGTGCGGCGGCAAGCCGACGATGTTGCGCCCCGCGAACACGATCTCCCCCGAATCCGGCGTGTACACACCCGTGACGAGGTTGAAGAGCGTCGTCTTGCCCGCCCCGTTCGGGCCGATCACGCTCACGATCTCCCCCTCGTCGACGTGCAGATCGAGGCTCTCGATCACCGTGAGACCGCCGAAGCGCTTCGATACCCCCCGCAGCTCGAGCAACCTCTCCGCCATCAGACGATCTCCACCCGCGCACTCCCGACGAGCCCCTGCGGGCGCGCGTTCATGAGCACGATCAGGATCACGCCGACGAGGATCAGACGCGTGACGCTCGGCTCGTCGATGAGCCGGTTCTCCCAGACGAACGCCGCGAGGTACAGGGTCGGCACGAGCGCCAGCTTCTGCGCCCAGCCCCGCAGCGTCGTCACCCAGAGCACCGCGAGCACGAGGCAGACGAACGCGACGTTGCCGATCGTCCGCGGGTCGGTCGGCAGCAGCACCCAGTGCCGGAGCCCGCTGCCGAGGACGCCGCCGACCGCGGGCTCGCCGTGGACGCCGCGCGGCCAGGCCGCGGCCGCGACCGCGTGCGCAGCGAAGCCGAGGCCGGCGGTGCCGACGACCACCGCGGCGAGCCACCGCCACGGCCGCACCTTGACAACGAGCGTCGCCGCGAGCAGCCCGTAGAACACCCAGGTGGCGTGACCCGGCGTGCGCAGCACCTCGAGCGAGACGTTGACGATGAGCGCGCCGAGGATGACCCCGCCGAGGCTGCCAGCGCCACCGAGGATCAGCATCGCGTAGACGATGATCAGGGTCGGCACGTCGAAGTCGGCCGCGAACACCGCCGTGTTCAGCGCCGCGAACAGCGTCCCGGTGAGGCCCGCGATCGCGGCGCCGAAGGCGAAGGCGACGAGCTTCAACCGGTTGACGGGCATCCCCATCAGCTCCGCGGCGAGCGCGTCCTCCCGCAGCGACTTCCAGGCGCGCCCGGTGCGCGACTGGTCGACGAGGTAGACCGCCGCGAGCGCGGCGAGGAAGATGGCGAGCGCCGCGTAGTAGTAGCCGTCGAGCGACGAGATCCGGCCGCCGAAGGCGTTGAACGGGTCGATGTCCGGGATCCCGTTCGGTCCTCCCGTCACGTCGTAGGGCCGGGTGAAGCCGAGGAAGGACATCGCCTGCCCGTTCTGGACGACGGTGACGAAGAGCTGCCCGAAGAACAGGGTCACGATCGCGAGGTAGTCGCCGAGGAGCCGTCGCGACGGCAGCGCGACGAGGAAGCCGAGGATCGCGGTGGCGACGACGACCACGGGCACCACGGCGAGGGTGCTCCAGTGGAGCCCGAACTTCGGCGAGGCGAGCATCGCGTAGCCGTAGGCGCCGAACCCGTAGAAGGCGACGTAGCCGAGGTCGAGGAGGCCCGCGTAGCCGACGACGATGTTCAGCCCCAGCGCGAGCAGCATGTAGAGGAGCGTGTCGAAGCCGACGCGGATCACGTAGCCGTTGCTCGTCACGACCGGCAGGAGCGCCGCCGCGACGGCGAACGCGAGGTAGAAGCCGGGGCGCGGAACGCGCTCGAGCTCGCGGCGCACGACGCCGACGAGGCCGCGGCCGAGGTCGCGCCGGGCCTCGTGGGTGGCGACCCACTCGTCGACCCCGATGCGCGGCGCCGGCGCCTGCTCGGGCCGAGTCGGGACGGGCGGGATGTCGGATCCGCTTCCGGCCATCCTCAGACCTTCTGCACCGCCGCACGCCCGAGCAGGCCGCTGGGCCGGAGCACCATCACCGCAATCAGCACCGCGAACACGATCGCGTCGCTGAAGGTGGACGAGATGTAGCCGATGCTGAACGACTGCGCGAGCCCGATCACGAGCCCGCCGACGACCGCGCCCGGGAGGTTGCCGATCCCGCCCACGACCGCCGCGATGAACGCGTACAGCCCCGCCTGGAAGCCCATGTACGGCCACACCTGCTGGTAGACGAGGCCGTTGAAGACACCAGCGGCGCCGGCGAGCGCCGAACCGATGAAGAACGTCGCCACGATCACGCGGTCGACGTCGATGCCCATCATCGCAGCCGCCTCCCGGTCGAAGGAGGTGGCGCGCATCGCCTTGCCGGTCCGGGTCCGCCGCACGAACCAGGTGAGCAGGATCATGAGCACGATCGCGCCGACGACAGCGATGATCTGCGGCAGGCCGACATGGACGCCGGAGGGCAGGTTGAAACCCGACGTCCAGAGGCTCCCGCCCTTCCAGCCGTAGCTGTTGTAGCTCTGGTACTGAGCGCCGAGGACGAGCTGCGCCGCGTTCTCGAGGAAGAACGAGACGCCGAGCGCCGTGATCAGGGGGGCGATCCGCGGCGCGGCGCGCAGCCGCCGGTAGGCGAAGCGCTCGATCATCACGCCGAGCAGGCCGCCGGCGAGCATCGCGCACACGAGCATGACGAGCAGCAGCACCCAGACGTTGACCGACAGCGCCTCGGCGCCGCCGAAGACGGTGATGATCCCGAACCCGACGAAGGCGCCCACCATGTAGACGTCGCCGTGGGCGAAGTTCAGGAGCTTGAGGATCCCGTACACCATCGAGTAGCCGAGCGCGATCAGCGAGTACACGGCGCCATGCGTAACGCCGGCCACCAGCTCGGTGAGGAAGAGGTTCCAGTTCATCAGGGACGATGCGGGGCGCGGCCTTGCGGCCACGCCCCGCAGTCAGAGCCCGCTACGGCTGGTAGACGTACTTGCCGTTGACGATCTTGAAGATGTAGTGCCCCGGGTTCTTGATGTCGCCGTTCCTCGTGAACGACATCGGAATGCCGAGGATCGTCGACTTGAGGCTCACCTTCGCGATCTGCTTCCGCACCGCAGTCCGCGTCGTCGACCCGCTGGCGCACGCCTTCTCCGCGGCGGTGGCGAGCACCTGGAGCGCGACGCCGGACGGCGCGCCGAACGGTCCCGGCTTGCCGTACCGCTTCGTGTAGGCAGCGACGATGGACGCGTTCTCCTTGATCGCGGAGACGTCGGGTGCGAAGAACGACACGTAGTCGCCGGCGGTGAAGTTCGAAGAGTCGAACGTGCCGTCGGTCCCGAACACGAGCGCCGACTTGCCCTGCGCCTTCAGCTGCTGCGCGACGAGCTGCGCCTGGGAGGCGAGCTGGAACGGCAGGAAGACGACCTTCGTGCTCGGGCCGACCTTCGCGACCAGCGACGAGAAGTCGGTCGCCTTCTGACTCACGGACTCGCGATCGACCTTCACGCCAGCCTTCGTGAGCTTCGACTGCACGATGTCGGCGAGACCCGTCGAGTACGCCTCCTGATCATCGATGATCATCACGGTGTCGCCCTTCTTCACGCCGAGCTTCGTCAGCATGTACTGGGCATCAGCGCTGCCTTGCAGGTTGTCGTTCGGAACGACGCGGAAGAAGTAGCCGCGCGCGCTGCCGTTCGTCAGCTTCACGAGCGTCGCCGAGCCTGAGACGAAGCCGAGGCTGGCCTTCTTGAAGATCGGCGTGACGGCCAGCACCTCCTGGCTACCCGCCGGGCCGACCACGCCGAGGATCTTCGAGTTCGACGCGATCTGCTGCGCAACGGTCGACGCCTTCGACGGATCGAGCTGCGTGTCACCCTGGAAGATGTGGACCTTGAGCTTGTGCGTCTTGTTCCACTGCGCGGCCATGTACTGGGCCCAGTGGAGCTGATCCGCACCGATCGACGCCGC
>JADGHP010000170.1 GCA_019683855.1 Thermoleophilia bacterium | reverse complement strand
AGCTCGTAGAGCGCGATCGTCCCCGCCATCGCCACGTTCAGCGACTCGGCGGAACCCGGGAGCGGGATCGTCGCGCGCTCGTCGCACGCCGCCACCAGCTCCTCGGGCAGGCCCTCCCGCTCGGCGCCGAGCACGAGCACCGCCTCCCCCTCGAGCGCGAGCTCCGGCAGCGGAGTGCCGCCGCGCGGAACGAGCGCTACCCGCCGCCCGGGCGCCTCGTCGAAGTCGGCGAGCGGGACCCGGAAGAGCGCGCCCATCGAGGCGCGCAGCGCCTTCGGAGAGGTCGGGTCGGCGCACCCGGGCGAGAGCGCGACGCCGGCGCCGAACGCCTCCGCCGAGCGGAGCAGCGTGCCGAGGTTGCCGGGATCGGCGACGCGCCAGAGCGCGAGCGTGACGGGGCGCGCGCCGCGGGGCAGATCGCCGCGCCGGTAGACGCCGATCGCCCGCGGCGGGTGCGCGAGCGACGACACCTCCGCGAGCAGCGCCGGCGCGACGTTCTCCCCCGCGACGAGCAGCTCCACGGGCTCGATCCCCGCGGCGGCCGCGGCGTCGACGAGATCCTCCCCCTCGGCCACGAGCAGCCCGAGCTTGTCGCGCCAGCGCCGGTCGCGGAGCTTGCGGACGAGCTCGAGCCGCTTGTTGCGCCGAGAGGTGATCAGCCCTGCAGGGCGGCCTTCGCGCGCTCGGCGATGGCGCCGAACGCGGCGGGATCGCTGACGGCGAGGTCGGCCAGGATCTTGCGGTCGAGCTCGATCCCGGCCTTGTGGCAGCCGTTGACGAACTGGTTGTAGGAGAGGCCGTGCGCGCGCGCCGCCGCGTTGATGCGCGTGATCCAGAGGCGACGCAGCTCCCGCTTGCGGTTCTTGCGGTCGCGGTAGGCGTAGACGAGCGAGTGCTCGACCTGCTCCTTCGCGTACCGGTAGTGGGAGTGCTTGCGGCCCCAGTAGCCCTTCGCCTGCTCGAGGACTTTGCGCCGCTTCTTCTGCGCGTGAACCGAACGCTTGATCCTCGGCATCAGCGCATCCCCAGCATCCGCTTGACGACCCCGACGTCGGCGCCTGCGAGCTCCCGCTGCTTGCGGAAGCCGCGCTTACGCTTCGAGGACTTCTTCTCCAGGTTGTGGCTGCGCATCGCCGGCCGGCGCAGGATCCGGCCGCCGCCGGTCACCTTGAACCGCTTCTTCGCTGCGCTTCGCGTCTTCGTCTTCGGCATCTCGCTTCACTCCTGCGTTCTTCGTCGGTGCCAGCAGCATCACCATGTTGCGTCCGTCGAGGAGCGGCTGCGACTCGATCTGGCCGATCTCCTTGACGTCCTCCGCGAGGCGCAGAAGCAGGTCGCGACCCCGTTCCGGGTGCGTCGTCTCGCGCCCCCGGAACATGATCGTCACCTTGACCTTCGCACGCTGGTTGAGGAACCGCTCGACGTGCCCCTTCTTCGTGTTGTAGTCGTGGGCGCCGATCTTGGGCCGGAGCTTGATCTCCTTGACCTGGACCTGGCTTTGGTGCTTGCGGGCCTGCTTGGCCTTCTGCTCCTGCTCGTAGCGGTACTTGCCGTAGTCCATCACCTTGACGACGGGCGGGTCCGCCTGGGCCGCGACCTCGACGAGATCGAGGTTCTTGCGGTAGGCGTACTCGCGCGCCTCGTCGATGGACTTGATCCCGAGCTGGGTTCCGTCCGTGTCGATCAGCCGCACGCGCGGCACGCGGATCGCGTCGTTGATGCGGACCGTGTCCCGCGCCACCGGGCGGACGGGCTCCAGGGGCCGGCGTCTGGGCCTCAAAGACCGATCACCACGTTGGGCTTGCTTCCTCCTCGCATCGCTTGCGCAACACAAAAGCCGCTGCCATGCAGCGGCCCGATCCTCGTCGTGCTCCGACTCGGTTGAACCCCCGCGGCCCGTGCCGGTCCGGGAGGTGAGGAACGGGTCCGCTCCTGCTTCTCAGGCGTCACAGACTAGCAAGCTTGTCGAGCAAGTCCACGAGCGAGAGCGTCGACTGCGCGCCGCCGCGCTCGCGCACGGCGAGACGCTCGTCGCTCTCCCGGTCGCCGTAGACGATCGTGACCGGGATCTTCTCCAGCTCCGCGGCGCGGATCCGCTTGCCGATCGTCTCGGTCGGCTCGCCGAGATCGACGCGGTAGCCGACGTCGCGCAGCCGACGGGCGAGCGTGCTCGCGGCCTCGAGGTGCGCCTCGCCGACGGGGAGCACGCGCACCTGCACCGGGGCGAGCCAGAACGGGAAGGCGCCGGCGTAGTGCTCGGTGAGGATGCCGACGAAGCGCTCGAGCGAGCCGAGCAGCGCCCGGTGGATCACGACCGGGTGATGCTCGCGGTTGTCGGCGCCCATGTAGGTGAGCCCGAACCGCATCGGCATCTGGTAGTCGAGCTGGATCGTCCCCATCTGCCAGGAGCGTCCGAGCGAGTCGGTCATGTGCAGGTCGATCTTCGGCCCGTAGAAGGTCCCCTCCCCCGGGCTGATCGTGTAGTCCATCCCGTGCCGCTCGAGCGCCTCCTCGAGCGCCCGCTCGGCGTGGTCCCACTGCTCGTCGGTGCCGAGCCGCTTCTCCGGCCGGGTCGAGAGCTCGGCCCGCGGCTCCAGCCCGAACAGGTCGTAGAGGTAGCGGGCGTACTCGACCATGCCGTGGATCTCGTCCTGGATCTGCTCCTCGGCGCAGAACACGTGCGCGTCGTCCTGGGTGATGTGCCGGACGCGGAGCAGCCCGTGCAGCGTCCCGGCGAGCTCGTCGCGGTGCAGCGTCGAGGCCTCCGCGTAGCGGAGCGGCAGGTCGCGGTAGGAGCGCAGCCGGCTGCCATAGAGCAGCATGTGGCCGGGACAGTTCATCGGCTTGAGCGCGAACTGCTTGTCGTCGCCCTCCCTCGAGCTGACGAAGAAGATGTTCTCCGCGTAGTTCTCGTAGTGGCCGGAGGTCTTGTACGTCTCGACGTCGTAGAGGAGCGGCGTCTTGACCTCCAGGTAGCCGCGGCGGAGGTTCTCGCGGCGGCGCAGGTCCTCGAGCGCGTTCCAGATCACCATCCCCTTCGGGTGCCAGAACGGCGACCCGGGCGAGTGCTCGGAGAGGTGGAACAGGTCGAGCTCGACGCCGAGCTTGCGGTGGTCGCGGCGGCGCGCCTCCTCGAGGCGCCGCAGGTAGGCGTCGAGGTCGTCTCGCGAGTAGAAGGCGGTGCCGTAGATGCGGGTCAGCTGCGGCTTCGTCGCGTCGCCCCGCCAGTAGGCGCCGGCGATGCCCGTCAGCTTGATCGCCTTGATCGGGCGGGAGTCCTGGAGGTGCGGCCCGCGGCAGAGGTCGGTGAAGGCGGGCTCCCCGGCGGGCGAGGTCTGCGTGTAGAAGGTGATCGGCCCTTCGGCCGAGTCCACCAGCTCGACCTTGTACCGCTCGCCCTCCTGCTGGAAGCGAGCCCGCGCTTCGTCGGCCGACACCTCTTCCCGTCGCCACGTGCGGCCCTCGGCCAGCTCGCGCTCGATCTCCGCCTCGATCCGCGCCAGGTCCTCCTCGCGGATCGGCTCGGGGAAGTCGAAGTCGTAGTAGAAGCCGTTCTCGATCGGCGGCCCGATCGCGATCTTCACGCCCGGGTAGAGACGCCGCACCGCCTCGGCGAGCAGGTGCGCCGAGGAGTG
>JADGHP010000169.1 GCA_019683855.1 Thermoleophilia bacterium | reverse complement strand
GGGCGGCGGCTCGTCCTCGTCGTCGTCGACGATCTCCCAGACCGTGAGCCCCAGCGACACGGGCAGGCGGACGTTGTCCCGCCGCTGGATGCCCTGGGGCTGCCCCGTCAGCTCGAGGATCAGGGCCGGGACGCGCAGGCTCGCGTCGCCCAGCACGCGCGCATGCACCGTGTGCGGGCCCGAGTCGTCCGTCCACTCCACGTCGAGCTCCTCCCCGACGGCGAGCTTCACGATCTCGCCGTCGTGCGCGGGCTCGGCGATCGCGATCCGATCGGGCCGCGCCGGGTCGGCGTGCTCGACCCGGGAGGAGAGCCCGCCCGCGAAACGTTGCGTGCGCAGCACGATGCGCTGGTTGATCTCCACCATCGCCGTCAGGCAAGGACGCGCTCCGCAAGCTCGTAGGCGTCCGGAACGGTCACCTCGTTGCCGGCCATCAGGTAGGAGATCGGCCGCTGGGTCCCGATCGCGAGACCGACGGCGCCGCCGACGCGCGTGTCGCGGTCGAGCTGCGTGACCATGATGTGCGTGTAGTCGAGCCGGCCCGCGAGCGCCGCCGAGATCGCCCCGGCCGCGTCCGCGGTGAGGCCGGCCGGCACCAGCAGGTGGACGGCGTCCACGCCGACCGCGTCGAGCAGCCGCGCGACGCGCTCGATGCTCTGCGGATCGGAGGTCGCAAAAGCCGGCGTGTCGACGACGACGAGCCCGTACGAGGAGAGCCGCCGCAGCGCGAAGTCGATCTCGGCGCGGCTGGCGGCGACGTCGAAGCCGATCTCCTCCGCCTCGATCAGCGCGCCGAGGCGCAGCGCGGTGCGCGGGCTCTCGAGGCTGAGGACGGCCGTCGCGATGCGCGCGTGCGCGTACGCGCGGGCGATCGCGGCAGCGGCGTGGGTGCGCCCGGAGCGGGCCGTGCCGACGAGCGCGAGCACGTGGCGCTCCGTCGTCCAGCCGGTCGCGGTCGGGATCTGCTGCGCGAGGGCGGCCTTCACCTGCTCGGCGAGCGGCTTCTCCGCCGAGAAGAGCGAGCTGTGGCGAAGCACCGAGCCGATCAGCGACGCGACGGGCTCCGACGAGAGGCCGGACCAGACGAGCGAGTGCCCGACGCCGATGCCCTCGTAGATCGGGTTCGGCCGCGCGGACTGCTCCGACTGCTCCTGCGTCCGGGAGGCGGGCTGCGCCGAGGCGGGCTGCGCCGGGACGGCCTCCTCCTCCTCGGCCGCCGGCTCGTCGTTCGCCGCGGCGAGCTCGTCGACGAGCTGCGCGAACGTCGTCGCGCCCGAGGACGCCTCGCCCGCGGCCGGCTCCGGAGCGGCCTCCCTCGGCTCCTCGCGCGTCTCGGGATCCATCGCGTCCGCCGTATCCTCGCCCTGCGTCCGGACGAGCGGGGAGCCGTCGTCGTAGGCGTCGAGGACGACGCCCGCGGGAAGCGTCGGCGGCCGCTCGGCCGGTCGCGCCTCCACCTCGAGGATCTTCTTGCCGAAGAAGCCGCCGATCCCACCGACGATGCCGTCGCGCTGACGCGTGATCACCGCGTCGGGACCGAGCTCCTCGGCGATCCGGGGCAGCAGCTCCTCGAGCGACTCGCCGCGGTAGGTCTTCGTGTCGGTGTGGCCGTTGATCATGCTGCGATTACTCCTGTCGTCTCGACGCGGACACCCGGCCCGATCTCGGTGTATGCGAGCACGGGAAGGTGCGGGAAGGAATGCTCGACCAGCCGGCGCAGGTGCCGCCGGATCCGACTCGAGCAGATGAGCACCGGGCGGAGCCCGAGCGCGGTGACGTTCTCGACCTGGGAGGCGAGCGCGGACACGAGCGCCTGGGAGCGGCTCGGGTCCATGGCGAGGACCTCGCCGTCGCTCGTCTGCGTGACCGCCTCCGCCACCTCCTGCTCGAGCTTCGGCTCGAGCGCGATCGCCCGCAGCGTGTCCTGCTCCACGAGGCCCGCGGTGATCGTGCGGGCGAGCGCCTGGCGGGCGTACTCGGCGAGGACGTACGGGTCGCGCGTGATCGCGGCGCGGTCGCCGATCGTCTCCAGGATCGTGCCGAGGTCGCGGATCGGGACGCCCTCGCGCAGAAGCTGCTGGAGGACGCGCTGCACGGTGCCGATGCCGAGCTTCTCGGGCACGACGTCCTCCACGGCCGCGGCGTTCAGCTCCTTCAGCTCGTCGAGCAGCTTCTTCGTCTCCTGGCGGGTCAGGAGCTCGTCGGCGTGGCGGCGGATCGTCTCGGTGAGGTGGGTGACGATCACGGACTCCGCGTCGACGACGGTGTAGCCGAGCGCCTCCGCCTCGCTGCGACGCTCCGCCTCGATCCAGATCGCCGGCAGCCCGAACGCGGGCTCGGTGGTCGGCAGCCCGGGCAGGTCGCCCGCCGCGTCGCCCGGGTTCATCGCCAGCAGGTGGCCCGGCACGACGCGCCCGCGCGCGACCTCGCCGCCCCGCACCCGGATCACGTACTCGTGCGAGTCGAGGGTCGCCTCGTCGTGGATGCGCACCGGCGCGATCACGAGTCCGAGCTGCGCGGCGATCTGCTTGCGCACCACCCCGACGCGCGCGAGCAGGCCGCCGCCGGCGGACTGGTCGGCGAGCGGGACGAGGCCGAAGCCGATCGCCAGCTCGAGCGGGTCGACGGCGAGCGCGGACGCCTCCTGCGGCTGTGGCTCGCGCCGCTTCCGCTCCCGCTCGGCGAGGGCCTGCCGCTCCTCCTCCGCCCGGCGCTCGTTGCCGAGCGCGCGGCCCAGCAGATAGAGCGAGCCGCCGATCACGAACAGCGGCAGCTTCGGCAGCCCGGGGACGAGCCCGACGAGGCAGACGAGCGCCCCGGCGAAGCGGGGCGCGCGCGGCAGCGCGAGCACTTGGCGCATCACGTCGGAGCCGAGGTCGTTCTCGCTCGCCGAGCGCGTGACGAGGATGCCGGTGCCGGTGGAGACGAGCAGCGCGGGGATCTGCGCGGCGAGGCCGTCGCCGATGGTGAGGATCGAGTAGGTGTGCATGGCCTCGCTGAAGGAGAGGTGGCGCTGGAGCACGCCGATGGCCATGCCGGCGACGAGGTTCACGAACACGATCACGAGTCCCGCAACCGCGTCGCCCTTGATGAACTTCGAGGCGCCGTCCATCGCGCCGTAGAAGTCCGCCTCGCGCGCGATCTCCCGGCGCCGCTGCCGCGCCTGCTCGTCGGTGATCTGGCCGGCGTTCAGGTCGGCGTCGATCGCCATCTGCTTGCCCGGCATCGCGTCGAGGGTGAAGCGGGCCGCCACCTCGGCCACGCGGCCGGCCCCGTTCGTGATCACGACGAACTGGATCACGACGAGGATCAGGAAGATCACGAGCCCGATCACGAGGTTGCCGCCGGCGACGAAGGTGCCGAACGCGTGCACGACCGAGCCGGCGTCGCCGTGCAGAAGCACGAGGCGCGTGACGCTGACGTTGATGGCGAGCCGGAAGAGCGTCGTCAGCAGGAGCAGCGACGGGAACGAGGCGAAGTCGAGCGCCTTCGGCACGTACATCGTCGCGATGAGGATCGTGAGCGCGGCGCTCAGGTTCACTGCGATCAGCAGGTCGAGCAGGGGGCTCGGCAGCGGCACGAGCATCATCACGACGATCACGACGACCGCGACGGCGGCCGCGAGGTCGGCGTGCACGAGCAGCCGCTTC
>JADGHP010000168.1 GCA_019683855.1 Thermoleophilia bacterium | reverse complement strand
GCTCCTCTCGGGGCGGCCCGTCGGCATCACGCGCGTGCACGGCCAGGAGCAGCGGGTGACCGTCGCCGGGCGGAGCGTCCTGCTCTACCCGCTCTACCATCCGGCGGCGGCGCTCTACACGCCGGCGATGCTGAAGGTGCTCGAGTCGGACTTCGCGCGGCTGCCCGAGCTGCTCGCCCGCGGCAGCGAGCCGGTCGCCGCCGCGCCTCCGAACGTCGGGCGGGCGCCCGAGCCGATCCCGGAGCCCGTGGCTGTCGCGCCCGCCCAGGGCGAGCAGCTCGGCCTCTTCTAGTGCGGCGTCTCCCGCCGTTCGACCGGAGACTCGCGTCGAGCGAGACCTCGCCGCGATGACCTGACAACTGGCTGTGGCGCAGCGACGAGGTCGACGCGCCGAGGAGCTCGCCCGCTTCAGCGCGCCGTCATGCGCGGAAGCTATCTACGATAAGACAGGTGATCCGCGTGCATCGGGTGATCGAGCGTGCGCGGCGGCGCCGCTGGCTGTTCTTGCTCGTGCTGCTGTTGGTGGCCCTGCTGCTGGCGATGGTCGCCTTCCACTCGTTCACCGATACGGCGGCGCCGTCCGACGACGGCCTCGTCTGCGCCTTCGTCGCGATCGTGCTGGTCGCGACCCTTGCTTTCGTCGCTTCGCCCGCTGCGGCGCAGGCGCCGACCCGACGCACCTGCCGTCCGCCCCCGGAGGCGGGGTCTGCCTCGCCGCCGCCCGCGCGGCGGTCGCCTCTCCTCGTGCCGCTGCGGCTGTGAGAGAGCGGCGCCTCTCGGCGCCGACTTCTGTCTGCCGCAATCGACGACGCGAAGGAGTGTGCACCGGATGGCACTACAGACGGACCTATCGACGAGGAGGATTCCGCCCGGGGAGCCGACCAGCGGCTTCGCCTGGGACGACCGAGTCGAGACCTGGGAGCAGGTCGCCGGCAGCCCCGTCTTCGGGCGCCTGGCCGAGGCGGTGGTCGAGCACGCCGCGCCCGCCGGGGACGATCGCGTCGTCGACCTCGGCGCCGGCACCGGGCTCTTGACGCTCGCGCTGGCGCCGCGCGTCGAGCACGTGGTCGCGGTCGATGCCTCGCGGGCGATGCTCGCGCGACTGAACGAGCACGCGCGCCGAGCGGAGCTCGGCAACGTCACGCCGCTGCTCGCCGACCTGCGCTCGCTGCCGCTCGCGGACGAGACGGCGACGCTCGTCGTCTCCAACTACGCCTTCCACCACCTCGACGACCGCTCGAAGGAGCTTGCCCTGAGCGAGGCGCGGCGGGTGCTCGCGCCCGGCGGCCGGCTGGTCGTCTGCGACATGATGTTCACGCTCTCGCTCGCCGCCCGCGACCGCGCGATCATCGCCTCGAAGGTGCGCCTGCTCGCCCGCCGCGGCCCCGCCGGGCTGGTGCGGATCGCCCGCAACGCCTACAGGATCCTCCGCGGCCGTTGGGAGCAGCCGGCGCCGCCCGAGCGCTGGCAGCGGATGCTCCACGACAGGCACTTCAGCGCTGTCGAGCTCGAGCTGCTGGAGGCGGAGGCGGGAATCGTCGTCGCGCGCCGTCCGGAGCGCGAGCCGTGACCGCCGCGGACCGGCAACCCCGCGACCGAGGTTGCGGTCGCCGCCGCCGGGTCCGCCCCGACATGGGCGGCGTCTCCGCCGACGGCAAGACGCTCTCGCTCACCGGCCGCGCCTTCGAGGAGAACGCTCCTGTCCAAGCCGGCGCGCGTGCGACTCGAGGCGACCAGGCGGACGCGGGGCGCGCGGCGCCGGAATCAGACAGCGGGCGGAGCAGCGACACTGCGGTCGGGATGCTGCGTCCGACCGCTCGTTACGAGAGGTCGTTGACCCAGCGCCGGCGAGCCTCCCGACCCCCAGCATCGCGGCGTGCGCGCGCTCGAGGTGCGCGGTCCGCGGCGTTCGCGTTCGCGACCGCGGCCACGCTCGCTCTCGCGGCGCTCGTGGCGCTGCCCTCCGGCGCGGGCGGCAGGCGCGCGCCATCGGCGCCGGCAACGCCGAAGCACACGCAGCGAACGATCACTGCGCAGCGAGAGCGCGTCGCCGCCGACCGGGTCGAGACTCCGCGGCGTCCCGCCGCAGCGATCCGGGTCCCGCTGGTCCGGCAGGCGCTCCGAAACAACTGCGAGACGGCGGCTCTGTCGATGCTCCTTGCCGCCGCCAACGTCTCCGTCTCTCAGCTCGAGCTGCAGCGGCGACTGCCGCGAAGCGGTCCACTCGATCCGATCCCTTCCCGCGACGGCGGGTTGCCCATCTGGGGCGACCCCGACAGAGGGTTCGTGGGTCGGGCGGCCGGCGGTGGGACGAGCGGGGGCTTCGGCGTCTACCAAGAGCCGATTCGGCAGCTTGCCGGGCGCTACGGCGTCGACCTACGCGACCTCAGCGGCGCTGCGCCCACGGCTGTCTTCCGCGCGCTCCGCAGCGGCCACCCGGTGATGGTCTGGGTCGGGCTGAGCGAAGGCCCCTACAAGAGCTGGCGGACGCCGAGCGGCCGACGGATCACCGTCAACTTCGGGGAGCACACCGTCGTCCTCACCGGACTGCGTGGCGACACGTTGCAGCTCAACGACCCGCTCACCGGGACCCGCGCCACCTGGACTCGGGCGCAGTTCGTCAAGCTCTGGAACCGGCTCGGCCGGCGCGCGCTGACGATCGCCGGCGCCTAGTGCGGCGTCACCGGACGCGAGGCTTCCCCGCCAAACGTCAGGAGACGCCGCACGAGCGTTACACCCGATGTCACCGCGCGTGGGGGTCGCACGAAAGACCCTCCACGGCGACCATGCGCAGGGTGGCGGCGCCCTCGCGCAGGCGCTTCGCTTCCTGGTAGGAGGGCGAGGCGTACCAGCGCTTCGCCGCCTCCAGGTCGGGGAACTCGAGGATCACGATCCGCGAGGGCTCCCAGTCGCCCTCGAGCACGGCCAGCTCGCCGCCGCGCGCGATGAAACGTCCGCCGCCGGCGGCGACCGCGGCTGGCGAGGCGGCCTTGTAGCGCTCGTAGCGCTCGGGGTCGTGGATGTCCGTCTCGACGATCACGTACGCGGGCATGGCTGCACTCTACGCTTCCGCCGTGGTCGCGAGCGAGACCTGTACGAGGTCGCCCGAGGAGACGGAGGCGCTCGCGGGCGCCCTCGCACGCCGGCTACGGGCCGGCGACGTGGTCGCGGTCTCCGGCGAGCTCGGCGCGGGCAAGACGACCTTCGTGCGGGGCGCCTGCCGCGCGCTCGGCGTCCGGGAGCGCGTGACGAGCCCGACGTTCACGATCGGGCACCGCTACCACGGCGACGGCGTCGACGTCTCGCACCTCGACCTGTATCGCTTCCAGGGCGTCTCGGCGGCCGAGTGGGGCGACCTCGAGCCGTACTTCGACGACGCGATCGCGTTCGTGGAGTGGCCGGAGGCAGGTGAGGGGGCGCTACCCCCGCCGCGCTTCCGCGTGCGGTTGCGTCATGCTGGCGGCGGCAGAGCGGTGACGATCGACGAGTGCTGATCCTTGCGTTCGACACGGCGACGGAGGTGGCGACGAGCGCTCTCGTCGACCTCCCGGCGCCCCCGGGAAGCGCGCACGAGCGCCCGGAGCGGGGCGGGGAGGTGCTCGGGGAGCGCGTCTCGCGGGCGCAGACGCTGCTCGAGGACGTGGACGCGCTCCTCCGGCAGGCGGGCGCGCACCCGGGCGACCT
>JADGHP010000167.1 GCA_019683855.1 Thermoleophilia bacterium | reverse complement strand
GAGATCCCGGGCTCGGACGTCCGCGACGTCTCCGACGAGTACGCCCTCCTCGCCGTCCAGGGTCCGTGCGCGATCGAGCGGCTCGGGCTTCCGCCGGCGCCGCCCTTCACGTTCGCCGAGGCGCAGATCGACGGTGTCGACACGATGGTGAACCGCACCGGCTACACGGGCGAAGACGGGTGCGAGCTGCTCTGCATGGCGGAGGACGCGGTCCGGCTGTGGGACGCGGTGCTCGCGCGCGGGATCGCGCCGTGCGGGCTCGGGGCGCGCGACACGCTCCGGCTCGAGGTCTGCTACCCGCTGCACGGCAACGACATCACTCCCGACACCGACGCGATCTCGGCGGGCCTCGGCTGGACGTGCGCGCTCGACAAGGAGTTCACCGGCGCCGCCGAGCTGCGGCGGATCAAGGAGCAGGGGCCGCGGCGGCGGCTCGTCGCCTTCGTGATGGAGGAGCGGGCGGTGCCGCGTCACGGGATGGCGATCGAGGGCGGCGGTGAGGTGACTTCGGGCTCGCACTCGCCGACGCTCGACGTCGGCATCGGCATGGGATACGTGCCGGCCGCGCTCGCGACGCCGGGCACGGAGCTGACCGTGGACGTCCGCGGCAAGCCGCGACGGGCACGGGTCGTACGGAAGCCGTTCTACAAGAGGGAGGGTTGATGGCGGCCGCGGAGAGCTACCCCGATGATGTGAGGTACCACCCCGAGCACGACTGGGCGCGCGTCGAGGACGACGAGGCGGTGCTCGGGATCACCTGGTTCGCCCAGGACGCGCTGGGGGAGCTCGTCCACTTCGAGCCGCCCGAGGTGGGCGCGACCGTGGCGAAGGACGCCTCCTACGGCGAGGTCGAGTCGGTGAAGGCCGTCTCGGAGCTGATCGCGCCGCTGTCGGGCGAGGTGATCGAGGTGAACCAGCGGGTCGTGGACGCGCCGGAGACGGTGAACGAGGATCCGTACGGCGAGGGCTGGCTCGTCCGGATCCGGCTCGCGGACCCGGCCGAGGTCGACGCGCTCCTCGACGTCGACGCGTACAAGCAGCTCCTCGCCGAGCAGTGACGCACCCGTACCTCGCGCTCACCGACGCCGACCGGGAGGCGATGCTGCGCACGATCGGCGTCGCCTCGATCGAGGAGCTCTTCCGGGACGTTCCCGCGGAGGTGCGGCTCGATCGCGAGCTCGCGCTCGAGCCGCCGCTCTCGGAGCAGGAGCTGTCGGCGCACCTGGCCGAGCTGGCCGCGCGCAACGTCGACACGACGCGCGAGCTCTCCTTCCTCGGCGCCGGGATCTACGACCACTACGTGCCGGCGGTCGTGGACGCGGTGCTCCAGCGCGGCGAGCTCCTGACGGCGTACACGCCCTACCAGCCGGAGATGAGCCAGGGGGTCTTGCAGGCGATCTTCGAGTACCAGACCGCGATCTGCGAGCTCACCGGCATGGACGTGTCCAACGCCTCCGGCTACGACGGCACCACGGTGACGGCCGACGCCTGCTACATCGCGAAGCACGCGACCGGTCGCACGAGGGTCGTCGTCACCGAGGCGACGAGCCCCCAGGTGCGCCAGGTCGTGAAGACCTACGCGCCGGGCTTCGGCCTCGAGGTCGTGGAGGTCCCGCACCGCAGCGGAACGACCGACCCGGACGAGCTCAGGGCGGCGGCCGAGGGCGCCGCGGCCGTCATCTTCCAGCAGCCGAACGTCTTCGGCTGCCTCGAGCCGGCCCCGGAGCTCGCGGCGGCGGCAAACGACGCCGAGGCGCTGCCGGTCGCGCACGTCGACCCGCTCTCGCTCGGCGTGCTCGAGGCGCCGGGGCGGTACGGCGCCGCGATCGCCGTCGGCGAGGGACAGGCGGCGGGCAACTTCCCGTCCTACGGCGGGCCGCACTACGGCTTCCTCGCTGCGCGCCGGGAGTTCATTCGGCGCATGCCCGGCCGGATCGTCGGCGAGACGGTAGACGCCGCGGGCGAACGCGGCTATGTCCTCACCCTGCAGACCCGCGAGCAGCACATCCGGCGGGAGAAGGCCACCTCGAACATCACCACCAACCAGACGCTCCTCGCCCTCGGCGGGCTCGTCTACCTCACGTGGCTCGGGCCGCAGGGGCTGCGCGAGCTGGGGGAGACCTGCCTCTCGCTCGCGGCGTACGCGAGGCAGCGGCTCGTCGAGCGAGCCGGACTCGAGCTGCTGTTTCCAGAGCGGGCAACGTTCAAGGAGTTTGCCGTGCGGGTCGGACGGAACGCGCGCGAGGTCGTTCGCGCGGCGCGCGCGCACGGCGTGCACCCCGGCTACGCGCTCGGCCGCGACTACGAGGGGATGGACGACGTGCTGCTCGTCGCGGTCACCGAGAAGCGGACGCCGGCCGAGATCGACCGGCTCGCCGACGTGCTCGCGGAGGTCGCGCGATGAAGCTGATCTACGAGCGCTCGCAGCCTGGGCGGCGCGCCTCGGCGATCCCGCGCTACGAGGGGCTGCCGGAGCCTGAGGTGCCGGAGGCGCTTCGCCGCCGCGAGCCGCCGCGTCTGCCGGAGGTGCCGGAGTTCGAGCTCGTGCGGCACTTCACGGAGCTCTCGACGCGCAACTTCGGCGTCGACACGGGCTTCTACCCGCTCGGCTCCTGCACGATGAAGTACAACCCGCGCGTCCACGAGCGCCTCGTCGCCCTGCCCGGCTTCGCGAGCCTGCATCCGCTCCAGGAGGAGGACGGCGCCCAGGGCGCGCTCGAGCTGATGTGGCGGCTGCAGGAGATCCTCGCGGAGGTGACCGGCCTCGACGCCGTCTCGCTGCAGCCAGCCGCCGGCTCGCAGGGGGAGCTGACAGGCCTGATGCTCGTCCGCGCCTTCTTCGCCGACCGGGGCGAGGCCGAGCAGCGGCGCAAGGTGGTGATCCCCGACTCGGCGCACGGGACGAACCCGGCCTCCGTGACGATGGCCGGTTTCGAGGTGACGCCCGTCGCGACCGACGCGCGCGGCAACGTCGACCTCGACGACCTGCGCGCCAAGGTCGACGAGCACACGGCGGCGCTCATGCTCACGAACCCCTCGACGCTCGGCCTCTTCGACGAGAACATCGTCGAGATCGAGCGCATCTTCCATGGCGCGGGCGCCCTCATGTACTACGACGGCGCGAACCTCAACGCGGTGTGCGGGATCTCGCGGCCGGGCGACATGGGGTTCGACATCGTCCACATCAACCTGCACAAGACGTTCTCGCAGCCGCACGGCGGCGGCGGCCCGGGCGGCGGCCCGATCGCGGTGCGCGGCATGCTCGAGCGCTTCCTGCCCGTGCCGGCCGTGGTCCGGCGCGAGGACGGCAGCTTCGGCCTCGACTACGACCGCCCGCACACGATCGGCAGGGTGCGCGGCTTCGCCGGGCCGTTCGGGGTGTTCGTGCGCGCCTACGCGTTCATGCGCGCCTACGGTCCACGGCTGCGCGAGATGTCGGAGACGGCGGTGCTGAACGCCAACTACCTGCTCGCGCGGCTCAAGGAGGCCTACGAGCTCCCCTTCGACCGCCTCTGCATGCACGAGTTCGTGCTCTCCGCGCGCAACCTCAAGCGCGAGCACGGGATCACCGCGCTGGACGTCGCCAAGCGGCTGATGGACTACGGCTTCCACCCGCCCACGATCTACTTCCCGCTGATCGTCCCCGAAGCGCTCATGATCGAGCCGACCGAGACGGAGACCAAGGAGACGCTCGACGCGTTCTGCGACGCGATGCTCGCGATCGCGCGCGAGGC
>JADGHP010000166.1 GCA_019683855.1 Thermoleophilia bacterium | reverse complement strand
CCGGTGACCGCGCGCACCACCTTGATCACCTGGATCTTCTGCGCGCCCGCCTCGGCGAGGACGACGTCGAACGAGGTCTTCTCCTCGCCGGCGGCCGCACCGTCGTCGCCGCTCGGGGCGGCAGCGCCCGGGGCCGCGACCGCGACCGGGGCGGCGGCGGTGATCCCCCACTCGTCCTCGATCTTCTTCTTCAGCTCGACCAGCTCGAGGACCGACATCTTCCCGAGCGACTCGAAGATTTCGTCTACTGCAGCCACCTAGGCCTCCTCGTTCTCCGTGCTTGTCTTGTCGCTTGTCTCTTCGGGTGCGGGCGCCGCCGCGTCCGCCGGTGCGGCCTCGGCCTCGTCCGCGGGCGCGTGCTGCGCCGAGGTGTCGCCCTGCTCCTCGAGCTGGGCGATGCGGGCGTCGATCAGGCCGTGCAGGTTCTGCAGCGGCGCGGTCACGAGCCCGAGCAGGCTCTGGAGCGGCGCGACGATCGCGCCGAGCACCTGGCCGCGGAGCACGTCGACCGGCGGCAGCTTCGCGAGCTGCTCGACCTCCTCGGCGCTGACCGCGCGACCCTGCATCACGCCGCCCCGGATCGCGAGCACGCGCGTCTCGCGCGCCGCGTCGGCGAGCGCCTTCGCGACGGCGACCATGTCGCCGTCCGCCTCGAGGAACGCGATCGCGGTCGGTCCCTCGAGCAGGGCGAGCAGGGCGTCGGCGCCGGCGGCCTCGGCCGCCCGCCGCGTGAGCGTGTTCTTGACCACGGTGAAGCGGGCGCCGCTCTCGAGCAGCTTCGAGCGGAGCTCGTCGATCTGCGGCATCGTCAGGCCGCGGTAGTCGGCGACGAACAGCGTCTCGGCCGAACGCAAGCGTTCGGCTAGCTCCTTGACGATCTCGACCTTTTGATCCTTGTGCACGTCGTTTCCTCCGGAAACGACTAGCCCGCCGTGAGGCGGGCCGGGCCGAGAGCTGCAAGCTCCCCGCGCTTCCCCCACCTCGGTTGGTCTTCCGCCCTCGCGGGCTGCCAACGGTCTCCGGCGGATCCAGTCTCGGTTAGACGGTAACTGTAGCCGCCCCCTGCGACTCCTCTTCCAATTCATCCGTAATCCCGCGCGTCCGCGCGGGATCGATGCGGATCCCGGGGCCCATCGTGCTCGTCAGCGTCACCTGCCGGATGTAGCGGCCCTTCGCCGCCGCCGGCTTCGCGCGCACGATCTCTTCCAGCACCGCCGCGTAGTTCTCGACGAGCGCGCGCTCGTCGAAGCTCTTCTTGCCGATCGCGACGTGGACGTTCGCGCCGCGGTCGGTGCGGTACTCGAGCTTGCCCGCCTTGGCGTCGGCGACGGCCTTGCCGACCTCGAAGGTGACCGTGCCCGTCCTCGGGTTCGGCATCAGCCCGCGCGGGCCGAGGATGCGTCCGAGCCGGCCGACGTTGCCCATCTGGTCGGGGGTCGCGATCGCGACGTCGAAGTCGGTGAAGCCCTCCTCGATCCGCTTCGCCAGGTCGGCCGAGCCGACGATGTCAGCGCCGGCCTCCTCCGCCTCGCGCGCCTTCTCGCCCTCGGCGAAGACGGCGACGCGCACCTCCTTGCCGGTGCCGTGCGGGAGCATGAGCGTGCCGCGAAGCTGCTCGTCCGCGTGACGGACGTTCAGGCCGAGCCGGAAGTGCACCTCGACCGTCTCATCGAACGACGGCGCGGGGAGCGACTTGAGCAGGCGGACCGCCTCAACGGGCGAGTAGAGCCGCTCGCGGTCGACGGCGCCGCGCGCGGCCAGGTAGCGCTTGCCGTGACGGGCCATCAGAGCTCCACCTCTACGCCCATCGAGCGGGCGGTGCCGGCGATGATCAGGGCCGCGTGGTCGATGTCGCGCGCGTTCAGGTCGGGGAGCTTCGTCTCCGCGATCTGTCGCAGCTGCTCGCGCGTGAGCCGCCCCACCTTGTTGCGGTTCGGCTCGGCGGATCCCTTCTCGAGCCGCAGGGCCTCCTTGATCAGGACGGCGGCGGGCGGCGTCTTCGTGACGAAGGTGAACGAGCGGTCCTCGAAGACGGTGATCTCGACCGGGGTGATGCGGCCGTTCTGGTCCGCCGTCTGCGCGTTGAACGCCTTGCAGAACTCCATGATGTTGACCCCGTGCTGGCCGAGCGCGGGGCCGACCGGCGGCGCCGGGTTGGCCTGGCCGCCCGGGATCTGGAGCTTGATGATCGTCAGGACTTTCTTGGCCACGTGTGATCCTCAGTCGAGCTTCTTGACGTTGTCGAATCCGACCTCGACCGGCACCTGCCGCTCGAAGATGTTCACCATCACCTGCAGCTTCTGCTGGTCCGGGTTCACGTCGGTGATCTCCCCGTCGAAGTCCGCGAGCGGCCCCGAGGTGATCTTCACCGACTCGCCGAGCTGGAACTCCACCTGGGCGCGCGCCGGCGCGGCGCTACCCGTCCCGGTGTGGAGGATCCGGTCGACCTCGGCCTGGGAGAGCGGCACCGGCTTCGAGCCGGCGCCGACGAACCCGGTGACGCCGGGCGTGTTCTTCACGACCGTCCACGCGTCGTCGTCGAGATCCATGTTCACGAGCACGTAGCCGGGGAGGACGCGCTTCTCGGTCTGCACCTTCTGCCCGTCCTTCGTCTCGATCACCTGCTCGGTGGGCACGACGACGCGCCGGAAGCGCTGCCGCTGACCCATCGACTCGATCCGGTGCTCGAGGTTGGCCTTCACCTTGTTCTCGTGCCCGGAGTAGGTGTTGATCACGTACCAGCGGAACATCTCGTCTCGTTCGTCCTCTCTATCGCAGCAGCACGTGCTGCACGACGTACTGCCACACCCGGTCGTTCGCCCACAGGTAGGCGCCGACGATCACGCAGGCGATCAGCACGACCGCGGTGCCGCTGATCACGGCCTTCTGATCGGGCCACTCGACCTTCTTCAGCTCGGCGATCGCCTCCTGGACGAAGCGGATCGGGCCGAGTCCCGGCGCGTGCCGCTCCTCGCGCCGCGCGGGCCGGCGGGGCTCCGAGCGCGCCTCGCGCGCCTCGGCCCGGCGTGCCAGGGGACGCGGCGAGGCGGCGACGGCCGCTTGCTGCTGGGCGCGCCGCTGGCGGCGCTGCTGACGCGTCTGCCTCGCCATCGGATCCGGCTAGCGGGTCTCCCGGTGCGTCGTGTGCCGACCGCACCAGCGGCAGTACTTCCTGAACTCGACGCGGTCCGGCGAGTTCCGCTTGGACTTCTGCGTCTGGTAGTTGCGCCGCTTGCACTCGGTGCACGCGAGCGTGATCGCGACTCTGACTCCGGTTGCCATTCTTCTCTCTCGCCTCGAGGTGGACGCGTGAGTAGCGCCGGGTGGGCTCGAACCACCGACCTCTGCATTATGAGTGCAGCGCTCTAACCAGCTGAGCTACGGCGCCTCGCGCCGGGGCAGTGTAGCGATTTTGCCCGCGTCGCCCGCTTCGCGCGAGCAGGCGCGCCTGCGGCGCGCTTCCCGTCCCGATCGCTCGGGAGACCGGCTACCGCGCGGGCTGGCCGGCCGGGCGCCGGCCGAGGCCGCGGACCGCGGGAAGGACGGCGAGAGCGGGCAGCACCGGCAGCCAGAAGTTGAACAGACGGAAGGCGAAGGTGCCGAGCAGCGCGGGCGCGAGCGGCACGCCGACCAGGGTGAGCGCGTAGGTCATCGCCGCGTCCACGCCGCCCGCCCCGCCGGCCGGGAGCGGCAGCGCGGCGACGAGGTAGCCGGTCGCGTAGGCGAGCACGAGCGAGGCGAGCCCGAGCTG
>JADGHP010000165.1 GCA_019683855.1 Thermoleophilia bacterium | reverse complement strand
GGCATGAACGCGATCACGTGCTCGATCCCGCCGACGTACTTGAAGGTGTAGAGGGCGAGCTCGAGGATCTCCCGCCGGACGAGCCGTCCGCGCGCCACCGAGGGGGTGCCGGTCGCGATCGAGCAGGACGGCCCGAGGCCGCAGAGCGAGAACATGACGCTGTTCGAGGCGGAGACGTCGACGATCTCGTCCTGGTGTCCCTTCGACCCGCGCACGGCGACATAGCGGACGGGGATCGTCTGGTTGCCGGGCGACACCGACGGCGCCTTGGCGATCACGTCGACGAGCTGCTTGCCGTTCGGCAGCCGGTAGCGCGGCGCGACGTGCTCCGCGATTTGGCGCGCCGCGCTGATCCCGCTGGCGGTCGGGCGCCACGTCGACCACGGCGTCGAGGCGCCGATGTCCGCGCCGAGCGCGAGCACGATCCCTGCCGCGGCCCCTCCGAGCGCGGCGCCGAGCAGCGTGTAGACGAGGAGGAAGCGGCGGCGGTAGAGCCTGGGCGTCCTCCGCGGCTCGCTCGGCGGCGGCGCGACCGGCGCGGCGGGCGCGGGGACCACGCTCCCGTCCTGGATCACATCGGTGGCCACGTCTCGCCCTTCGTCCAGTCGATCTCCGGCTTGCGGAACCCTTGTCTGTCGAGCAGCTCGACCAGCTCGTCTCCGTACAGCTCGCGCCTCTCGACGAGCGCCCTGGCGAGCGCATCCACCTTCTCCTTGTTCTCGCGCACGAAGTTGTACGCGGTCACGTACGCCTGTCCGAGGATCTGGGCGACGTGCCGGTGCTTGTGGGGATCGCGCATGATCGAGGCGATCGGGTCGGCGTGCGCGTCGGCGCTGCCGCGCGTGCGGTTCATGAGCTGCACGCCGATCGTCTCGAAGCGCCTCATGACGCGCTCGCGCGTCTGCTCGGGGCTCTCGTCGGCGAGCGCCGGCACGTCGATCGGCATCGGGCCCATCCCCGAGATGCCGGCCATCGTCGCCGCCGTCTGGGTGGCGTAGTCGAGGTCGCCGGCGACGCCGCTCGTGCTCTCCCCGTAGAAGACGTGCTCGGCCGCCATGGCGGCGAGGCCGTGGACGAGGTCGCCGAAGTACTCGCGCTGCCACTTCGTGAAGCGCTCCTCGCGCTCGAACGACTGGTGGTGGCCGAGCGAGCCGGGCCGCATCCGGATCGAGAGCCGGCTCGACTCGAGCTCGGGGCGGTAGACGTGCGCGGCGGCCGCGTGCCCGGCCTCGTGGATGGCGACGGCCCGCGTCTCGTGCTCGACGTACTTCACGTTGATCGCAGCGCCCGACTCGATCACCGACATCGCCTCGAGCAGGTCGCGCCAGCCGAACTCGGCGCGGCCGTCGTGGTGGGCGTAGGTGAGCGCGACCGAGCAGACCTGGTCGATCATCGCCGGCGAGTAGCCGTTCGTGATGCGCGCGATCTCGTCGCGGCGCCGCTCGGTGTCCAGCTCGGCCTCGTGCGCGACCTTGCCGAGGTAGAGGTCGAAGATGTCCTTGCGGTCCTCCTTGGTCGGCGTCCGGAACCAGACGTGGCGGCCCATCCGCCCCGGGCGCGTCAGCGCCGGGTCGAGGTTCTGGACGGGGACGTTGGTGGCGCCGATGAAGTAGATCTGCTCCTTGCGCGGCTTCGGGGGCGGCAGGCGCAGCGAGAAACGGCCGATCCGGTGCGGGACGACGTAGGTGGCGTCGAGGAGGTTGTTGACGACGTTCGTCACCACGCGGCGCATGAAGGGCGGGTTGTCCATGCCGTCCATGACGACGAGGAGCTGGTTGAGGGCGAGCTGGCCGCCCATCCCGAACAGGCCGCCCGGGATCGCCTGGTCGAGGGTGTGACCGAGCTTCCGCAGCCAGGCGGGGTAGGGCGAGCGGCGCTCCGGGGCGCGCAGCGCGAACAGGTGGTCGCGCCAGGCAGCGTTCTCGACGACGAGGTCGCCTCCCGGGTTCAGGGCGCCGAACGGGCCGTAGAAGCGGCGCGTCGCGTCGAGCTCCATGAGCGTCGTCATCGAGCCGGCGCCCTGGAGCGAGGCGCGGCGCATGCCGACGGCGTCGATCTCGTCGATGAAGACGATGCACTGGCCGCCCCACTTGCGCGCGAGCCGCTTCGCCTTGCGCGCGAGCCAGCGCACGATCACGGCGTCCATGCCGATGAAGGTCTGCGCGAAGCCCGAGCCGGGCATCGAGATGAAGGGCGCGTTGAAGCTCGTCGCGATCGCCTTGGCGAGCATCGTCTTGCCGGTGCCAGGCGGGCCGTGGAAGAGGAGGCCGCGCTCGCGCTTGCCGCCCGCCTTCTCGAACAGCTCGCCCGACTGCCAGAGCGTGACGATCTTGCGCACCTCCTCCTTCGCCTCCGCCTGGCCGCGCACGTCGTCGAGGCGCACCCCCCAGTCGGCGTCGCCGGGCTCGAAGCCGCGCATCTGCGTGATGCCGACGAGCATCAGCGGGCCGAAGAGGATGACGAAGTTGAAGATCAGGTAGATCGGCAGGAGCAGCGCGAAGCCGGCGAGCGTCCCCACCACCGACCAGCCGAAGAAGTGGACGACGAGGTAGCCGGGGATGCCCACGAACAGGCCGCCGAAGAAGAGGCGGCCGTAGAAGCGCCGCCACCACCAGGCGCGCCGCCGGTTGACGACGTCCTCGACTTTCGTCTCCCGGTCTTCGATCGCGAACAGGCTCGGCCAGGGGATCAGCCGGCGGACGCCGACGTCGACGAGGCCTCGGAACGCGATCGCGCCGCCGAGCGCGCCGAGGATCCCGCCCCACCAGGGCCAGTGGCGGACGTGGATCAGGTAGGCGGCGAGCGCGGGGCTCGTCAGCAGCGCGACGCCGGTCGCGACCCGCGCCAGCCGGCGCAGGTCGGCGGCGAGGGTCGTCGCCTCCTCGTTGAGGCGCGCTCCTGCCGCTAGCTGGGCGGTTGCCATCTGGTCGAGCAGTGTATCCCCGCGCTCCGCACGTTCCGGTACGAATCGGACACCTTCGAGCCCCAGCCCGCGCTGGTGGCGACCCGCTCGACGAAGCGGCGGCGCGAAGCCTTCCCACCCCGCGGAGACGTGTCCGATTCGGACACGTCCCGGTAACAGTTACCGGGACGTGTCCCAGAGGGACATGGTGCCTCCCTCCGCGGGGACGACGGCGCTCCGACCTGGAGGTGACGGCGCGCCGCGGCCGCCGCGCCGCGCGCACGGTCGCCGCGCGGAGCGGGCGCGTAGGCTACGCCCCATGCACGGACACGCGCACGCCCGTGCCCACCCACGCGACGCGGCGGGACGCGGCCGGGATCGGCGCGCGCTCGCCCTCGCGCTCGCGCTGATCGCCGCCTTCATGGCGGGCGAGGTCGCGGCCGGGATCCTCGCCGGCTCGCTCGCGCTGCTGGCCGACGCGGGTCACATGCTCACCGACGCCGCCGCGCTCGGCGTCGCGCTCGTCGCCGCCGAGGTGGCGACGCGGCCGGCGCGCGGCGCCTGGACGTTCGGCTTCGGTCGCGTCGAGGTCCTCGCCGCGCAGGCGAACGGCGTCACCCTGCTCGTGGTGGCGCTGCTCATCGTCTACTCGGCCGTGCGTCGGCTGATCGCGCCGCCTGAGCTGGACGCCGCGGTCGTGGTCGCGGTCGCCTGCGCCGGCGTCGTCGTCAACCTGGCCGCGACGGGAGTGCTCGCGCGAGCGAGCCGCGAGAGCCTCAACGTCCGCGGCGCGTTCCTCCACGTCGCCACCGACCTCGCCGCCTTCGTCGGGACGGCGCTCGCCGGCGGCCTCGTCCTCGCGACGGGCTGGACGCGCTTCGACCCGATCGCGGG
>JADGHP010000164.1 GCA_019683855.1 Thermoleophilia bacterium | reverse complement strand
GAGCACGTGATCTTCCGGCCGAGCTTCGTCTTCGGTCGCGACGGCGGCGTGCTGCCCACGTTCGTGCGGCTCGCCCGCTACGCGCCGGTGACGCCGATCATCGGGCCCGGTACGCAGCGGTTGCAGCCGATCTGGGTAGAGGACCTCGCCGAGCACTTCGCGCGGGCGGTCACGCTCCCGGCGGCGGCGGGCCGCACCTTCGAGCTGGGCGGGCCGGACGCGCTCTCGTGGGACGAGTTCTGGGTGCGGCTCAAGCGCGTCCTCGGCGTGCGGCGGCCCTCCGTGCACGTCCCGTTCGCGGTGATGCGGCTCCAGGCGGCGCTGACGGAGCGACTGCCGGGGGCGCCGGTGACGCGCGACCAGCTGACGATGCTCGCGCTCGGCGACAACGTCGTGACCGATCCGAGCGCGGTCGAGACGTTCGGCATCCCGCTCGTCCCGCTCGACGAGCAGCTCCGCCGTGCGGTCTCGTGACGACTCCGTGACGCGAGGCGTGCTGTACGCGCACCCGGGCGGGCGGTCGCGGATCGAGCACGATCGCGCTCGACGAGGTGCCGGAGCGCCTGGAGCGGCTCGGCCGCGGCGGCGAGATCCGCGCGGTCGCCCTCCTCGCGTGCGGCGTCACAGCACGCGAGCTCCAGGCGGAACGTTGCGAGACGCCGCACTAGGTGGAGCCCGACCCGAAGGCCGTGCGCCGTTCGAGGTCGGCGGGATCGACGAGATGGCCGTCCCGCTCCACGTAGCCGTCCTTGCCGCCGATCGCGAGCACGACCGCCTCCTCGGCGAACGGGTTGGAGATCTTGCGCGGCGTCGTCGACTCGACGTGGACGAGGCCGCCTTCGCCCAGCTCCCGCGTCTCGCCCCCCACCTCCACGACGATCCGGCCACGGTGGACGAAGTAGAGCTCGTCCTGGGTGTCGTGGTAGTGGAGGAAGCCGTCGTGGCCGGGAGGCAGGACGAGGGCGTTGACGCCGAACGCGGTGACGCCGAGGGCGCGGCGGATCTTGCGGAACCCGGGCCCCTCGCCCAGCTCGTCGAGCGACGAGAACGCGTAGCTCATGCGGCTCCCTCCTCGGTGCAGGCGGACGATGTGTCGGCGAGCGGCAGCCGCCCGAGGAGCTCGGCGAGCGTCTCGCGCTCCTCGGCGGTGTACTTCGCCGCGAACAGCTCCTCGACGTCGGCGAGGTGCGTCGCCTGGGCGGCCTCGAACCGGGCTCGGCCGGCGTCGGTGAGCGCGGCGTACGTGACGCGGGCGTCGTCCGGGCAGCTCTGCTTCTCCACGAGCCCCGCGCGCTCGAGGCCCTCGAGCAGTCGCGTCACGCCCGACGCCGTCAGCAGGACGGTGCGCGCGATGTCGACGCGACGCATCCGCTGCTCGGGCGCGTAGTAGAGCTGGACGAGCACGTCGTAGTCGCTGAGCGTCAGCCCGTGCTGCGTCTCGAGGCGCACCGAGAGTTCGCGTGCGATCGCGGCATGGGCGCGCAGGAACCGGATCCAGGCTGTGACGCCGGGCTCCGTTGCCACCCGCGGCTGTGATGCTTGATCTGTCAAGCTTCTTGCGGTATAGTTCCTTGCGATCTCAAGTATATCGGGGAAGCTCCCAAGGAGGCCAGTGTCGCATGTCAGTCACCGAATCGACCACCCAGCTCGCGCCGATCGGCACGTGGAGCGCGGATCCCGTGCACTCGCACGTCGCGTTCGAGGTCGCCTACGCCGGCGTCAACACGTTCCGCGGCGGCTTCACCGACTTCACCGCGACCCTCGTGTCGTCAGAGGGCGGGACGACGCTCGAGGGGACGGCGAAGGTCGCGAGCGTCGACGTCAAGGACGAGCAGATGAACGCGCACCTGCAGACGCCGGACTTCTTCGACGCGGAGCGCCACCCGGAGATCCGCTTCACAGCGCGGGAGCTGCGCAAGCTCGCGGACGGCCGCGTCGAGGGGTCGGGCGAGCTGACGATCAAGGGCGTCACGCAGCCGGTCGAGCTCACCGGTCGCGCGGCTGACGCGCCGACCGTCGACCCGTTCGGGCGCGAGCGCCTCGGCCTCCGCCTCGAGACGACGATCGACCGGACGGCGTTCGGCGTGAGCTGGAACGCCCCCAACCAGGGCGGCGGCGACTACCTCGGCAACGACGTCGCGATCGTCGCCGAGCTGGCCCTCATCCGGCAGGCAGGATGATCGTGGAGATCCTCGCCGTCTCCGGCAGCCTGCGGCACGGCTCGTACAACACGCGGCTGCTGCGCGCCGCCGCCGAGGCGGCGCCCGAGGGGATCGAGGTCGTGCTCTGGGACGGGGTGCGCGACCTGCCGCTCTACGACGAGGGGCTCGAGCGGGGCGAGCTGCCCGAGTCCGTGCGGCGACTCCGCGAGGACTGGAGGGAGGCCGATGCGATCCTGTTCTCGACGCCCGAGTACAACGGCTCCGTCTCCGGGGTGCTGAAGAACGCGGTCGACTGGGGGTCGCGTCCGGAAGGCGACGCCGTGCTGCGGAACAAGACGGTCGCGATCATCGGGGCGAGTACGGGCCAGTTCGGCGCGATCTGGGCGCAGACCGACCTGCGCAAGATCCTCGGCATCGCCGGCGCCCGCGTCGTTGGCGAGGGGCTCCCGGTGGCGCGCGTCCACGAGCGGTTCGACGCCGACGGTCGCCTCCTCGACCCCGAGCTGCGCGGACAGCTCCGGCGCGTGCTCGAGACGCTCGCCGAGGAAGCCTCGCCGTCCGCGGTGGCCGCATAGGGCACGTTCGTGCTCGCGCTCGCCGCGATCCTCGAGCCCGTCACGCCGGGCCCCGCCCTGGTGTAACGCCCTGGCGCGAGGCGGGAAGGGCGACCGCGCCGCGCTCCCGCTCCACCGCCTCGCGCACCCAGCAGCCGCTGAGGTGGTCGTTGACGATGCCGCACGCCTGCACCGCCGCCAGAGCGGGTCGCTGGTCGGCCAGCAGCGCCTAGGGGAGCTCGACACGGACGACGCCGTCCACGATCCTGACCGGGTAGGTCTCGACCGGCTGGTAGGCGGGCAGCGAGAGCGGCCGGCCCGTGGCGAGGTCGAACGCCGATCCGTGGCGGGGGCAGACCACCCGGCACAGCTCCGGGTCCCACTCGCCCTCGCAGAGCGGCCCGTCGTCGTGCGAGCAGCGGTCCTCGATCGCGTACAGGTTCCCGCCGCAGTTGTAGACGCCGATCCACCCGGCCGGCCCGCCCTGGACGAGCTTCATCGAGCCGGGCGGAAACTCGTCCGCCGGAGCGACGTCGATCTCCGCCACGCTACGACAGTTCCAGCTCGTCGAAGCCGGCGAGGCCTTCGGGGAGCGGCGTCCCCTTCGCCTTGTGCAGCGCCACCTTCAACGTCGTCAGACCGAGCATCGCGCACTTCAGGCGCACCGGGGTGAGCGGGATCCCGATCTCGTCGAGCAGCTCGTTCTTGTCGAGCGTCGCCACCTCGGTCGCCGTGCGGCCCTGCACCATCTCGGTGAGCATCGACGTCGCCGCCTGCGAGATCGCGCAGCCGCGGCCCGAGAAGCGCACCTCGTCGATCGTCTCGCCGTCGTCGCCGAACGCGACGTAGATCGACACCTCGTCGCCGCAGAGCGGATTCTGTCCCTCGGCCTCCGCGTCGGCGTCCTCGATCACCCCGTGCCCGCGCGGGTTGCGGTAGTGGTCGAGGATCACCTCGCGGTACATCTGCTCCAAGCCGTCGCTCATGCGAACACCTTACGGACCGTGTGCAGGCCTTCGACGAGCTGGTCGATCTCCTCGGGGATCGTGTACAGGTAGAAGCTCGCCCGGTTGGTGGCGG
>JADGHP010000163.1 GCA_019683855.1 Thermoleophilia bacterium | reverse complement strand
ACGCTCGCGCGGGGGGCGGCGCGGACGGTCGCGCGGCGCAGCCCGAGCTTCCTCCAGCGGACGGTGATCGTGGGCGCGGGCGACGTCGGGCAGCTCGTCGCGCGCAAGATCGCCCACCATCCCGAATACGGCATCGAGGTCGTCGGCTTCGTCGACGCGAGCCCGCGGCCCGTCCGGCCGGACCTGCCCGGAGTCCAGGTCCTCGGCGGCCTCGACGAGCTGGAGGCGGTCGTCGACCGTACCGCGGTCGACCGCGTGATCGTCGCCTTCTCCCTCGAGGCGAACGCCCGCCTGCTCGAGGCCGTGCGCGCCCTGCGGACGAAGAGCGTCCAGATCGACGTCGTCCCGCGCCTGTTCGACCTCGTGGGGCCGAACGCGAAGCTGCACGTGCTCGAGGGGCTGCCGCTCGTCGGCCTGCCGCCGGCGCGGATCTCGCGCTCCTCGGCGCTGCTCAAGCGCGTCGTCGACGTCGTCGGCGCGACGGTCGGCCTCGTCGCGCTCGCCCCGCTCCTCCTCGCGATCGCGGCCCGGATCAAGCTCGACTCGCCGGGCCCCGTCTTCTTCCGCCAGACGCGGCTCGGCGCGAGCATGCGCGAGTTCACGATCGTCAAGTTCCGCACGATGCGCGCCGACACCGACGAGGAGGCGCACCGGACCTCCATCCGCGCGGCGATGGACGGGCGCGCGGTCCCGACAGCGAACGGGATCTACAAGCTCAGCCGCGACGACGCCGTCACCCCCGTCGGGCGCTGGCTGCGCCGCACGAGCCTCGACGAGCTGCCCCAGCTCCTGAACGTGCTCCGCGGCGACATGTCGCTCGTCGGGCCGCGGCCGTGCATCCCCTACGAGACCGAGCACTTCGCGCCGTACCACTTCGAGCGCTTCCTCGTCCCCGCCGGGATGACGGGGCTGTGGCAGGTGACGGCGCGGGCGCACGCAAGCTACGGCGAGGCGCTCGACATGGACGTCGCCTACGCGCGCGGCTGGTCGCTCGGGCTCGACCTGCTGCTCGTCCTGCGCACCGTCCGCCACCTGCTCGGCCGCCACGGTGGGAGAGCGACGGCGTGACGCCGCGTCGCGGGCGCGTGCGCGTGGCGGTGGTCGGCCTCGGCTACTGGGGCCCGAACCTCGTCCGCAACTTCAGCGAGCTGCCCGACGCGATCGTGACTTCCGTCTGCGACGTGCGCCGGGACGCGCTCGAGCGGATCCGCCGCCGCCATCCGGGAACGGCCTGCCACGCGAGCTTCGAGCGCGTGCTCGTCGACCCGGCGGTGGAGGCGGTCGCGATCGCGACGCCGGTCGCCACGCACTACGGCCTCGCCTTCGCCGCGCTCGCGGCCGGCAAGCACGTGTTCGTCGAGAAGCCGCTCGCCGCCTCGTACGAGGAAGCGGAGCAGCTCGTCTCGCTGGCTCGCGCACGCGGGCTGACGCTCATGTGCGGCCACACGTTCCTCTACAGCCCGCCGGTGAACGCGATCAAGGAGCTGATCGAAGGGGGCGACCTCGGCGACATCTACTTCGTCTCGATGAGCCGGGTCAACCTCGGCATCCACCAGCCAGATGTGAGCGTCGTCTGGGATCTCGCGCCGCACGACTTCTCGATCCTCCGCTACTGGCTCGGCGAGAGCCCCGAGAGCGTGTCCGCCGTCAGCCGCGGCTGCGTCATCGCCGACAAGCCCGACGTCGCGTTCGTCAACCTCGGCTACCGCTCCGGCGTCGTCGGGCACCTCGAGCTGGCGTGGCTCGCCCCGAGCAAGCTGCGGCGGACGACCGTCGTCGGTTCGCGGCGGATGATCGTCTACGACGACGGTAGCCCCGAGCCGGTGCGGATCTACGACTCCGGCGTCAGCTTCCGGGAGCCGGAGAGCTACGGGGAGTACAAGCTCAGCTATCGGACCGGCGCGATCATCTCGCCGCCGATCGACAGCCGGGAGCCGCTCTTGCTCGAGCTCGCGAACTTCTGCGCCGCCGTCCAGGGCCGCTCGACGCCCGTCTCCACGCCGGAGCTCGCGCTCGAGGTCGTGCGGGCGATCGAGGCGGTCGACCGCTCGCTGGGCCTCGACGGGCAGCGGGTGCGCCTCGCGCCCGAGCGGGACGGCGCGGAGCCGCCGGACGCGCTCGTGCGGCGGGTCGCGTCCGGCGTCCGCGTCCAGGCCGGCGGGCGCTGACCGCGTCGGCGGCGGCCCCGCTCAGGAGGAGGGAAGCGGCGCCGTCGGGCGGTGCGCCTCGCGTGGCAGGAGCCGCGCGGGGTTCCCGACCGCGACCTCGCCGGCGGGCACGTCGCGCGTCACGACCGCGCCCGCCCCGACGAGCGCCCGCGGGCCGATCGTCACGCCGCCGAGGATCGTGGCGCCGGAGCCGATCGACGCGCCGCGACCGACGTGCGTGCGCTCGAGCACCCAGTCGTCCTTGCCCTTCGGGGCTCCGGCCTCCGTCGTGGCGCGCGGATGGCGGTCGTTGATGAACACGACGCCGTGGCCGACGAACACCTCGTCCTCGATCGTCACGCCCTCGCAGACGAAGCTGTGGCTCGAGATCTTGCAGCGCGCGCCGATCGCGGCGCCGCGCTGGATCTCGACGAACGCGCCGACGCGCGTCTCGTCCCCGATCGAGCAGCCGTAGAGGCTCGTGAACGAGTGGATCACGACGCCCTCGCCGAGGCGGACGTCGTCGAGCAGCCGCCAAGGCGCGTCGTTGACGGGCTCAGCGGCCATGGTCGAAGAAGGCGCGAACGGCGGCGGCGACCGCCTCGAGCTGCGCGGCCGCGATGCCGGGGAAGAGCGGGAGCGAGACGCAGCGGGCGGCGAGCCGCTCCGCGACCGGGAACGCGCCGGCGGGATACCCGAGGTTGGCGAGCGCGGGGAGGAGGTGGAGCGGGGTCGGGTAGTGGCGCCCGGTGCCGATCCCGCGCTCCCCGAGGAAGCGGCGGAGCCGCTCGGGCTCGGCGGTCTCGACGACGTAGAGGTGCCACGCGTGCTCGCTGCCGGGCGCGACGGGCGGGAGCGCGAGGTCGCCGACGCCGGCGAGCGCCTCGGCGTAGAAGGCGGCGGCTTGCGCCCGGGCCGCGTTCCAGCCCGGCAGGTGCGGCAGCTTCACCCGCAGCACCGCCGCCTGGAGCGTGTCGAGCCGCGCCGTATAGCCGAGCGCGAGGTGGCGGTGCTTGGAGGCCTGGCCGTGCTCGCGCAACGCGCGGCACCCCTCCGCGACGACGTCGCCGCTCGTGGTCACCGCCCCGGCGTCGCCGAGAGCCCCGAGGTTCTTCGTCGGGTAGAAGCTGAACGCGGCGGCGTCGCCGGCGGCGCCGGCGCGCAGGCCGTCGCGGCTCGCGCCGTGCGCCTGGCAGGCGTCCTCGACGAGGGCGAGGCCGTGCCGGTCGGCGAGCGCCCGCAGGGCGCGCATGTCCGCCATCTGCCCGTGCAGGTGGACGGGCACGAGCGCCCGCGTCCTCGGCCCGATCGCGGCCGCGGCCGCGTCGGGGTCGAGGGTCCGGTCCACCTCGCGGACGTCGACGAGCACGGGGCGCGCGCCGGCCTCGATCGCCGCCTCGGCCGTCGCGACGAACGTCTGCGCCGGGATCACCACCTCGTCGCCGGGGCCGAGGCCGAGGGCGCGCAGCGCGAGCTTGAGGGCGTCGTGGCCGCTCGAGACGCCGACGCAGAGGCGCGCGCCGCACGCCTCGGCGAACTCGCTCTCGAACGCCGCCACCTCGGGGCCGTTGCTGAAGGCATTGCCGGCGACGACGTGCGCCAGGGCGCGCTCGAGCGCCCGCCGCAGCGGCTCGTGCGACGGACGCAGGTCGACGAACGGAACGGCCGCCGGCGGCGTCTCGACGGCCCGAAGCGGCGAGGTGGCCATGCTCCCACGGTATGCGCGGCCTCCCCGCTTCGGCCTGACCCTTCGGCCGGTCCGGCAACCGCCGGAGCGCCCGT
>JADGHP010000162.1 GCA_019683855.1 Thermoleophilia bacterium | reverse complement strand
AGCCTCCGCGCGACGCTCTTCACGGGCTGCCCGTCGGCAAGCAGGCCGAGGATCTCCCGCTGACGCGGCGTCAGCCGGGGCGGAGGCCCCGGCGGCGTCGTGGAGGGCCGCGTCCGCGGGGCAGGTGCGTCGCGCATCACGTGCAGGAAGAGCGGCCCGCTCTCGGTCTCGGCGACGATCGTCTCCAGCGAGACGCGGCGGCGACCCTCGCGCGTGCGCGCGTGCAGCTCGATCGCGGGCAGGTGGCGGCCGTCGCGGACGCTCCGCGCTCGCGAGCAGTCCCTGTGGCAGACGACGCCGCCCGCGTCGTCCCGGCCGGCGATCACCTCCCAGCACCACCTCCCGACGGCCTCCTCGGCCGGGATGCCCGTGAGTCGCTCGGCCCCCTCGTTCCACACGTGGATGACGAGCTGCTCGTCGAAGACGAACAGCGGAGCGCCTGATGCGAACGGGGCCGAGCTGCGCGCCGCCACGGCGCAGATCCTAGTGCGGCCTCTCGTCGCGCTCCGCCGGAAGTGACCGCTGCTCCAGGCCGGGTCGAACGGCGGGAGACGCCGCACTAGTCAAGATTGCTCAAGAGCGATGCCGGCGGCGCCGGTAGACAAGGCGCTGCGTTGGGGTCCACCGCCGTCGCGATCACCGCCTTCTACTGCACCGCCGTCGCGGCCGGACTCGTCGCGGTCGCCGCCGTCTGGTGGTCGACGCGCGCTCCCGGCCGCATCGACGTCGCCCGTGTGGTGGAGCGCGAGAAGGGCTGGTTCGCGATCGTCGTCGCGCTGCTCCTCGGGCTGCTGCTGGGCACGGTCTTCTTCATCCCCTACGGCCGCACGTCGACCGGCGCGCAGATCGTCAAGGTGACGGGCCAGCAGTTCGCGTGGATCATCCAGCCGGCCACGATCACGGCGAACAAGCCGGTCGAGTTCCGGCTCACCTCGAAGGACGTGAATCACGCCTTCGCCGTCTACGACGACCGCGACGTCCTGCTCTTCCAGGTGCAGGTGATGCCGGGCAAGGAGCAGCGCTACGTGACCACCTTCCGCCGGCCCGGCGTGTACCACGTCCTCTGCCTCGAGTACTGCGGGCTCGACCACCACGCGATGGCCGCCGACTTCCGGGTGACCAGATGAACGAGCCGATGGACGAAGCGGCGATCGAGTCCCTCGAGCTCGCCGACCGCGAGCGCGCGCGGCGCCTCACCCTGCGCTACACGCTCACCGCGACCGCCATCTTCCTGCTCGCGGGGTTGATGGGCGTGGCGCTGCGCGACAGTCAGGCGGACCTCGGCCGGCTCAGCGCGAGCGCCTTCTACGCGCTCATGACCGCGCACGGCCTGGGCGCGTTCCTCGGCTGGGCCGGCTTTGCCTGCATGGGCTCGAGCTACTGGCTGCTGGCCTCGCTGGGCTTCCCGCTGCGGCGCCTGGGGTCCGCGCTGGCCGAGGCGGCGTACTGGCTGATGGTGGTCGGAGTGCTCGGCGTGGTCGTGTCGGCGCTGGCGCTGCGCTTCGGCGGCTCCTGGGTGTTCCTCTACCCGCTGCCCTTCCATTCGGCCGGCCAGTGGAGCGAGAGCACGACCGGCCTGTTCTCGGCCGCGGTGCTGCTCGTCGGGCTGGCGATCATCGCCTGGTGCGTGGCGGTGCTCGACACGGTGCTCGGCCCGGCGCTCCACGCCGTTCGGGGCTCGCTCGCCAACCGGCTCGGCGTCGCCATCGGTCTCGGCTACCTCTGGCCTCGCCGCTTCGCCACCAACCCGCGCCCCGTCCCCTACCCGGTGATCCCGCTGGCGGTGATCGGGGTCGACATGATCATCGCCACGCTGCCGCTCGCCGCGCTGCTCGTCGAGATGCTCGTCCAGGCGGCCGACCCCTCGGTGACGGTCGATCCGCTGCTGGCGAAGAACGTCCTCTGGTGGTTCGGCCACCCGGTCGTCTACCTGCTCCTCTTCCCGGCCGTCGCCCTCTACTACCACCTGATTCCCCGCTACGCCGGCCGGCCGCTCGTGACGGGACCCGTCATCGCCGTCGCCTGGGCGATCGCCGTCGTCGCCAACGTCCTCATCTGGGCGCACCACATCTACCTCGACTACCCGGTCGGCTCCCCGCAGGCGGCGATCAACATCTCGATGGAGCCGATGACGTACGCGATCACGATCGTCTCGGCGCTCAGCCTCTTCAGCCTGCTCGCGACGGTCTTCCGCTCGCGCTTCACCTGGAACGCGGCCTCGACGGCGCTCTTCCTCGGCATCGTCGGCTGGCTCGTGGCCGGCCTGTCGGGCGTCGTCAACGCGACGATCGCCTTCGACACGACGGTGCACAACACCCTCTGGGTGGTCGGCCACTTCCACCACATGGCGCTCCTCAACATCGGCCTCTGCATCTTCGGCGCCACCTACACCTTCCTGCCGGAGCTGACCGGGAAGGCGCTCTACAGCGAGCGGCTGGCCCGCTGGCACGTCTGGCTCACCTTCGGAGCCGGCACTGTCGCCTTCGCCCTCTGGCTCGTCCAGGGGCTGGAGGGCGCGCCGCGTCGCTACGCGGTCCTCCCGGCCCGCTTCGACTCGCTGACGCGCGCGGCGCTGCCGTTCGTGTTCGTCCTCGCGCTCGCGCAGCTCCTGTTCGCGGTCAACGTGCTGCAGACGGTGCGCGGCAAGGCGGGCACGGTCGAGGAGGGCGCGGCGCGGGCCGCCGCGCGGGCCGCCGTGCCCGTTGCGCCGGCTCCCTGGTCGCGCCGCCTCGCGCCCGCGGTCGCCGGGGCGGCGATCGTGCTCGTCGCCCTCGGGCTTGCCTTCGCGGCCGGCGCCGTGGGCTGGGTGGTCGGGCGCGAGGCGCGGCCGGCGGCGACGAGGACGGTCACCGTGACCGCGCAGGCGGCGACGACCGCGCCGCCGGCGCGCGCAGGCGGCGACGCCGAGGCGGGCAGGGCCGTCTTCGCGAGCGCCGGCTGCGGCGGCTGCCACACGCTTGCGGCCGCGGGCGCGCACGGCTCGGTGGGGCCCAACCTCGACCAGGTCCGGCCCTCCGAGGCCCGCGTCAGGCAGATGGTGACCGACGGCGGCGCGGTCATGCCCCGGTTCGCGGGCCGGCTCTCACGGCGGCAGATCGAAGACGTCGCCGCCTTCGTCGCCGGCGCCGCGGGCCGTTGAGGCGGTGCGGGACCGCCGCCTCGGGGACACGCGATGAGCTGGAGCTCGGCGGCGGACGCGAGTCTCGGGCTGGCGGCCGTCGCCGGACGCTGGTCGGTCGCGCCTGCGGCCCTCGTCGCGGCGGGCGCCGCGCTGCTGCTCGTCGCGTCATCCTTCGTCCGCCTCCGCCGCGCCGCCGACGGCGACCGCCCCGGCCTGGGTCGGCTCGCCCTCTACGGCGCCGGCGTCGCGCTCGCGACCCTGTCGCTCGTCTCGCCGCTCGACGCGATCGGCGAGGACTACCTGCTCTCGGCGCACATGCTCCAGCACCTCATCCTCGGCGACGTGGCGCCGCTCCTCGTCGTCCTCGCGCTGCGAGGCTCGCTCGCCCGCCACCTCTTCCGTGCCGTTCCGAGCCCGCTGCGACGGGTGCTCGCCGGCCTCCTCTCGCGGCCGTCGATCACCGGCGGCGCGTGGCTCCTCGTCGTCGGTCTCTGGCACGTTCCCGCGCTCTTCGACGACGCGCTCGCTCATCCGGCGGCCCACGAGCTCGAGCACCTCTCCTTCCTCGTCACCGGGCTTGTCGTCTGGACGCAGATCGTCGATCCGGCGGGCCTCGGGCTCCTCGGCCCGGGCCGACGCGCGGCGCTCGCGCTCGCACTGCTCGCCGGGGGGACGGTGCTCTCGGAAGCGCTGATCTTCTGCGGCCCCCTCTACCGCCCGTACGTCGAGCAGCCCGATCGGCTGCTCGGCCTCTCGCCGGCCGCGGACCAGGCCCGTGCCGGGCTGCTGATGATGATCGAGCAGCTCGCCACCTTCGG
>JADGHP010000161.1 GCA_019683855.1 Thermoleophilia bacterium | reverse complement strand
GCCGAGCTGCCGCCCGCGCCCGCCGGGCCCGTCGCCTCGGTCAGGCTCGACATCGGCCACGGCGTCGTCTCGATCGCGCCGGGCATCCGCTACGAGGCGTGGACGTTCGGCGGCACCGTACCCGGCCCGGTCATCCACGTCCGACAGGGCCAGCTCGTGAAGGTGACGCTCGTGAACACGGCGCCGATGCCGCACTCGATCGACTTCCACGCGGCGCGGATCGCGCCCAACGTCGCCTTCTCCGACGTGGCGCCCGGCGCCTCGAAGAGCTTTACCTTCCGCGCCAGCGACCCCGGCGTGTTCATGTACCACTGCGGCACCGCTCCGGCCTTCCTCCACATCGCCAACGGCATGTACGGCGCGATCGTCGTCGAGCCGAAGAACATGCCGCACGCCGACCGGCAGTACGTGCTCGTCGCGAGCGAGTGGTACCTCGGCTCCGCCGGCGACCGCAAGCCGGCGTCGCTCGACATGGTCAAGGCCGAGCAGATGACGCCCGACTGGGTGACCTGGAACGGCTACGCCGGCCAGTACAAAACGCACCCGCTGACGGCGCGGCCGGGGGAGACCGTGCGCTTCTGGGTCGTGGACGCCGGCCCCAGCCTCAACACCGAGTTCCACGTCGTCGGCACGCTGCTCGACCGCGCCTGGATCGACGCCGATCTCGTCGACGCGCCGCAACACGACGTCCAGACGGCGGTCGTGCCGGCGGGCGGCGGCGGCGTCTTCGACGTGGAGATCGACCAGCCCGGGCTCTACCCGTTCGTCTCGCACTCCTTCGCGAGCGTCCAGCTCGGCGAGGTCGGCGTGCTGAAGGTCGGGAAGGTGGCGGGGGCGATGTCGCACTGACGCGTCGCACAGCCCCCTCGTCGCCGTCGAGCGCAGCCGTCGGGCGGCGCTCGACGCGCTACAGGTAGCGGCCGAACCAGTCGAGGATCGCCTCGAAGCGCTGGACGCGGTGCCGGGGCGATCCCGAGCGCGACAGCTCGTGGCTCTCCGCCGGAAAGCGGAGCATCTCGACCTCCTTGCCGAGCAGCCGCAGCAGCGTGAACAGGTGCTCGCCCTGCTCGACCGAGCAGCGGAGGTCGTTCTCGGAGTGGACGATCAGCAGCGGGGTCTCGATGTCGCGCGCGTACGTCGCCGGCGACATGCGCAGCCACTCCTCGACGTGGTCGTACATCGGCCCGCCGAACTGGCGCTCGAACACCCAGAAGAGGTCGCTCGAGCCGAACGCGCTCACCAAGTGGTTGACGGCCCGCTCCGAGAGCGCCGCCTTGAAGCGGTTCGTGTGGCCGACGATCCACGAGGTCATGAAGCCGCCGTAGGAGCCGCCGATGACGCCCATGCGCTCGCCGTCGAGGCACTCGTAGCGGGCGAGCGCCGTGTCGACGACGCCCATCAGGTCCTCGAAGTCGACGGTTCCCCAACCGGGCCCGGCGCCGTCGATCGGGCCGCGGATGGCGCGACCCCACGCCTCCGAGTAGCCGGAGCTGCCGCGCGGGTTGGAGTAGAGCACGGCGTAGCCGGCGCCGGCGTACACCTGGAACTCGTCGAAGAAGCCGGTTCCGTACTGCGAGAAGGGGCCGCCGTGGATCGACAGCAGGACCGGGTAGCGCTTCCCCTCCTCGAAGCCCGCCGGGCGCACGAGCCACGCATCCACCTCGGTGCCGTCCCTCGAGGCGGCCGTGAACCGCTCCGCCTCGACGAGCTCGCGGCCTTCGGTGAACGACCGCGTCACGTCCGTTAGGCGTCGCTGCTCGGCTCCCGCGTACAGCTCCATCGGGCGGGTGTACGTCGAGGCCGTGTAGGCGAGCCGGCCGTCGCAGACGTCGTAGAGGCCGATCACCTGCTCGCCGCCGACGAGCAGCTCCGGCGCCGCGGAGCCGTCGGCCGCGACCGCGTAGAGGTGCACGTTGCCGCCGTCCTCGACCGTGAACACGATCCGCTCCCCGTCCCACAGCGGCTCCCGCGCCAGCGGGTAGGGGGCGCACTGCCGATCGAGCGCGGTCGTGAGCAGGCGCGCGCCGCTGCCGTCGGCGTTCATGACCGCGATCTGGCCGTGGTGCGGGTAGGTGCCGTCCTCGGGCAGGTAGCGGTACGCGATCCGCGAGCCGTCGGGGGAGAACGAGGCCATCGTGCAGGAGGCGTCCTCGCCGGTCAGCGGCTCCGGCTCGCCGCCGTCGGCGTCGACGACGTAGAGCCGCTCGATCAGGTCGACGTCCCAGCGCGCGCCGCGCAGCCCGGTGAAGACGATGCGCTTGCCGTCCGGCGACCACACCGGGTCGTCGTGCTCGCCGTCGCCCTGCGTCAGCTGTCGCGGCTCGCCGGCGGCCAGCTCGACGACGAACACATGCTTGCGCCGATCGACCGTCCAGCCGACGCTGTCGAGCTTGTACTGGAGCCGCGTGACGCGGCGCGGCGCGCGCTTCGCGTCGTCCTCCTCCTCGTAGGCGGGGTCGCGGACGCGCATCGTGTACGCGATCCGGGTGGAGTCCGGCGACCAGGCGATCGCCTCGACGCCCTCCTTGGCGTCCGTGAGCTTGCGCGGCTCGCCGCCGTCGACGGGCATGACGTAGAGCTGCGGCGGCGTCTTCTCGGCGCCGCGATTCGAGGTGAAGGCGAGCCAGCGCCCGTCCGGCGACCAGCGCGGCGAGCCGTCGCGGCGCTCGCCGGAGGTGAACTGCCGCGGCTCGCCGCCGTCGAGCGGGGCGACCCAGATCGCGCCCCGGTACTCGTTCGCCTCCCCGTCGATCCACCAGACCTGGTAGGCGACGCGCGTCCCGTCGGGCGAGATGCGCGGGTCGGCGACGCCGGTGAGCGCGTAGACGTCCTCGGGGCGCATGCCGGCCACGGGCGCGGACTCTACAGAGCCCTTCGGCGGCGAGCGTGCCCTCTATCCTGTGCTCGGCGCGGGTGTGGCGGAACTGGTAGACGCGGCGGGTTTAGGTCCCGCTGGGCCGCGAGGCCCTTGGAGGTTCGAGTCCTCTCGCCCGCATCGGCGGCAGGCGCTCGCCGCGCTCTCCCCCGGCAGACGTCCGTGCGAAGGGGTCGTTCGCCTGCGCCGCCTTCGCCGCCTTCGCCGCCTTCGCCGTCCCTCGCGTCAGCGGTCGCCGAGCGCGCGCTCGATGCCCTCCGCCGCGCGGGCGAGCGATGCCTCGTCGAAGAGGTACGGCGTCGCGTTCGGGATCGCGTGCGCGGGCCCGTCGAGGTCGGCAGCGCCGGCGGCGCCGTTGAGCGCGTAGCGGACGGGGATCTCGTGGCAGACGACGAGGATCGATCGCTCTCCGCGTTCGAGCAGCCGGCGAAAGCCGGCGGCGTAGCGCCGCGCGGCGTCGTCGAGGCTCTCGCCGCCTGGGAACGGGTCGCTCCGCGCGTGCTCGCGCTTCCACGCCCGGTAGGTCTCGATCTTCTCGCCCTCCAGCTCGCCGACGTCGATGTCGTCGAGCAGCGGCTCCTCGAGCAGCGGCACCGTGCGGTCGCCGAGGATCGCGAGCGCCGTCTCGCGCGTGCGGGCGAAGCGCGTGTGCACGCAGAGCTCGAGCGGAAGCTGCGCGAGCTGCGTCCCGAGGTGCGCCGCTTCGGCGAGCCCGTCGTCGGTGAGCGGCGCCGGCACGGCCGGGTCGCCGTTCACCCGGCCCTCCACGTTGAGCGTCGAGCGCGCGTGACGCGTGAGCACGAACAGCCGCACCGCGTCGAGCCTACGCGACGCGCCGAAAACGGGGTCTGCTTGAATGGCCAGGTGCAGACGCAAGTCGAAGAGCTCTCCGGCAACCGCGTGCGGCTGACGGTTCAGGTGCCATCGCACGACGTCCACCACGCCGTCGAGCACGCCACCTCCGACCTCGCGCAGACGGTCAGGGTCCCCGGCTTCCGCAAGGGCAAGGTGCCGCGGCAGGTGCTGATTCAGCGCGTCGGCCGCGAGCGGATCATGACCGAGGCGGTCTCCAGCCACATCGGCGGCTGGTTCTGGAACGCGGCCGCCCGCAGCCGGCTGCGCCCGATC
>JADGHP010000160.1 GCA_019683855.1 Thermoleophilia bacterium | reverse complement strand
CGCGCCACGTCCTCGAGCAGACGCGGCCGGTCCCAGGCCTCGACGGCGATCTGGACGCGGAAGCTCTGCGACGCGTCCGCCTCCCACTCGACCGGCGTGAACCGCTCCGGGTTGCGCCGCAGGGCGCGCACGTTGGGGCAGTCGTCGCGGTGGATCGTGATGCCCTTGCCGAGCGAGATGTAGCCGACGATGTCGTCCCCCGGCACCGGCGTGCAGCACTTCGCGAGCCGGACGAGGACGTCCTCGACGCCGACCACCTTGATGCCGTACGTCGTGCTCGCGAGCGCGTCGCGCGCCTTCGGCTTCTTGCGCGGGAGGACGGCCTCCTCCTCGGCCACCTCCTCGACCTTGAGGCGGTGCAGCACCTTGTTGACGATCTGCTGAGCGGTCAGCTTCCCCGAGCCGAGCGCGAGGTAGAAGTCCTCGGCCTTCTTGAAGCCGGACTCGCGAATCACCCCGGCGAGCACCGCCGAGCCCGCGAGCTTGCGGTACGGGAGGTTCTGCGCCTTCAGCGCGTGCTCGAGCGACTCCCGGCCCTTCGCCTCCAGGTCCTCCTTCTGCTCCCGCGAGAAGAACTGGCGGATCTTGTTCCGCGCGCGCGACGAGGCGGCGAGCGAGAGCCAGTCGCGCGACGGGCCGCGCCCGGCTTTGGAGGTGAGGATCTCGACCCGGTCGCCGCTGCGCAGCTTGTAGTGGAGCGGGACGATGCGGCCGTTCACCTTCGCCCCGACGGTGCGGTGGCCCACGTCGGTGTGGACGGCGTACGCGAAGTCGATCGGCGTGGCGCCCGCGGGCAGCGTCTTCACCTCGCCCTTCGGCGTGAAGACGAACACCTCCTCGTCGAAGAGGTCGGTGCGGAAGCTCTTCAGGAACTCGTGCGCGTCCGCCTCGTCGGCGTGGATGTCCATGAGCTGGCGCACCCAGGCCCTCCACACCTCGTCGGCGCCCTTCGAGGAGCGGCCGTCGCGCTTGTACGCCCAGTGGGCCGCGACGCCGAGCTCCGCGGTCTCGTGCATCTCCCGCGTGCGCACCTGGATCTCGAGCGGGCGCCCCTCCGGCCCGATCACGGTCGTGTGCAGGGAGCGGTAGCCGTTGAACTTCGGCATCGCGATGTAGTCCTTGAAGCGACCGGGCATCGGCTTCCAGAGGGAGTGGATCAGGCCGAGCGCGCCGTAGCAGTCGCGCGTCCCCTCTTCGCCGTCGCGCTCGACGACGACGCGCATCGCGGTCAGGTCGAAGATCTCGTTGAACTCGCGGCCCTTCTTGGCCATCTTGTCGTAGATCGAGTAGAAGTGCTTCGCGCGCCCGGAGATCTCCGCCGGGATGTCGACCTTCTCGAGCTCGCGCCGCAGCACCTCGGCCGCCTCCTCCACGTGCCGCTCGCGGTCGGCGCGCCGCTCCGCGACCATCGTCTTGATCTCCTCGTACTTGCGCGGGTGCAGCGTCTGGAAGGAGAGATCCTCCAGCTCCCACTTGAGCGCGTGGATACCGAGCCGGTGCGCGAGCGGCGCGTAGACCTCGAGCGCTTCCTTCGCCTTCTGGATCTGCTTCTGCTTGCCGAGGTACTCGATCGTGCGCAGGTTGTGGAGGCGGTCGGCGAGCTTGACGAGGATCACGCGCACGTCCTCGGCCATCGCCACGACCATCTTCCGGTAGTTCTCGGCCTCCGCCTGCTCGCGGCTCTGGAACTGGACGCGCGTCAGCTTGGTGACGCCGTCGACGAGCTGGGCCACCTCCTCGCCGAACTCCTCGCGCACGGTGGCGAGGTCGGTCGCCGTATCCTCGACGACGTCGTGGAGGAGCGCGGCGGCGATCGTCTGCTCGTCCAGGCGGAGCTCGGCGCAGATCTTCGCCACGCCGGCCGGGTGCGTGATGAACGGCTCGCCGGAGCGCCGCCGCTGGCCTTCGTGGGCGGCGGCGGCGAACCGGAAGGCGCGCTTGACGAGGTCGTGCTCGGCGTCGCCGCTGTAGGTGGCGAGCTCGGCGAGAAGCTCCTCGAGCAGCTCCTCGTGCCTCTCGCCGGCCTCCAGGGTCGTCATCGGCTCAGTGTACTCGCGGCCTTCGCGGATTCTCGTGGCAGGAAGGCGCGCGACGAGCGCGAAGCGCGCGCTCCATGCTCGCCATTCGCAGCAGGAGGGCGCATCGCAGGGCGGCGCGCCTCGCGCGTGCGCTGGTCGCGCTTGACGAGTACGCTCGGTCCGTCCGGCCTGCGCCGAAGCGGGGCGCCCGGCTCTCGCTCGGCGGCCTCCGCTAGCGCTCCGATCACGCGGCGCAGGCGAGCGCAGGGCCCTCGGCGAGCAGCGCGCGGAAGCGCTCGGACTCGAGCAGGTGCCTGCGCCCCGGACCCGCGCCGTCGACCTCGAGCTCGGCGAAGACGGCCTGCGCGTCCGGGTCGCGCTCGTGCGGGGCCTTGCGGTACTCGGAGACGAGCCAGTCGCGCAAGGCGTCGAACCGCTCGGCCGCCGGGAACACGCGGCGCACGACGAGCTGGGGCGCGACCGTCCCGTTCCACCGATTCTCCTCGAGGCGGAAGGCGACGTCGTAGCGCCCCTCCCCCCGCCGGTAGGAGTCGAGCCGGCTCCCCTGGCCGAAGGCGATCGCGCTGCCGACGTCGACGCCGTCTCGGCGGAGGCGGAAGCGGAGGTGCTTCCCCTCGCCCACGGTTGTGAGCTGCGCGAGCTCGCAACCGGGGGCGAGCAGCGTCACGGCTGGGTTGCCGAGGCCGAACGGGGCGAGCTGCTGCAGCTCGGCGCAGAGCCCGAGCGTGAGGTTCACGCCGCGCGGGACGACCGCGTCGATCTCGGTCACCGGCTGGAGGTCGTCCTCCGTCAGCAGGCCGGCGGCGCGCGCGGCGAACGCTTCCGCGAACGCCTCCACGTTCTCCGGGCGGATCGAGAGGCCGGCGGCGGCCCGGTGGCCGCCCCACCGCTCGAGCAGGGGCGCGCAGGCCGCGAGCGCTCCGTGCAGGTCGAAGGAGGGGATCGAGCGGCCGGAGCCCTTCCACTCCCCCTCCCCGCCGGCGACGAGCACGACCGGGCGGTGGTAGCGCTCGACGAGCCGCGACGCGACGATCCCGATCACGCCCTCGTGCCAGTCCTCGCCGGCGAGCACGTACCCGCGCCGGCGGCGCTTCGCCTCCGGCCACTCCTCGACGTGCGCGATCGCCTCGCGGAGGATGCGCCCCTCGACCGCCTGCCGCTCGCGGTTCAGCTCCTCGAGCGAGCCCGCGAGCCGCCGCGCCTCGTCCGGGTCGTCCGTGAGCAGGAGCTCGAGCGCGGCCCGCGGATGGCCGAGCCGCCCGGCGGCGTTGATCCGCGGCCCGAGGCGGAAGCCGACCGCGCCCGCGTCGACGGCCGCGGGGTCGACGCCGGCGGCGCGCATCAGCGCCTGCAGCCCGGGCTTCCGGGTGCGGGCGAGCGCGCGCAGGCCGGCGGTCGCGAGCGACCGGTTCTCGTCGAGGAGCGGGACGACGTCGGCGATCGTCGCCAGCGCGACGAGGTCGAGGTGCCGGCGCGGCACCTCCGAGTCGATCCCGAAGAGCGCCTGTCCGAGCTTGTAGACGACGCCGGTGCCGCACAGCTCGGGGAAGGGGTACGCGGACGGGCGCGTCGCGACGAGAGGGCAGTCGGGGAGCGTGTCGCCCGGGCGGTGGTGGTCGGTGACGATCACCTCCAGCCCGCGCTCGCGCGCCTCAGCCACCTCCGCGACCGCGGTGATGCCGCAGTCGACCGTGAGCACGAGCCCGCAGCCCTCGTCGGCGAGGCGGGCGAGCGTCTCGCCGCGTACGCCGTAGCCCTCGTCGAACCGGCTGGGGAGATGCCAGTCCACGTCCGCTCCGAGCTCGCGGAGGAGGAGGACGGCGAGCGCGGTGGCGGCGATCCCGTCGACGTCGTAGTCGCCGTGGACGCAGATGCGGCGCCCGTCGGCGACGGCGACGCGGATCCGCTCGCAGGCGAGGGCCATGTCGCCGAGCAGGAAGGGGTCGTGCGGCGGCTGCTCGCCCTCCAGGAACCGCCGCGC
>JADGHP010000159.1 GCA_019683855.1 Thermoleophilia bacterium | reverse complement strand
ACAGCCTCGCGAACGTGTAGGATCGATTCTCGGCGGTGCGGAAGAAGCCGGGATGCCGGCTCTGACCAAAGGTTTGCCGTTACTTCACAGGAGACAGCGAGACCAGTGATCGAGGACCGGACTCTCCAGTTGCAGCACTGCATGTATCAGTACTCGCGAGCGATTTACCGGTCGATCAAGGACCTCGTCGAGCCCTACGCGGATCGCGCGACGCAGCTCGAGTCGCGCCGCGCGGTCCTCATCGCGTGTGAGCAGACGATGGAGCGGCTGGCGGAGGACCCGCTCTACTTCGCGAAGCCCGAGCGGGCGCTCTTCCAGGACATCCGGCGCTACTTCCCGATCACCTCGCAAGCGCAGGTCGCCTGGGCGGTGCAGAAGGGCGTGCACGCCGCAGTGCAGTTCATCCAGGAGCAGATCGAGTCGGGCGCCCTCGACGGCGGCGTCGCCCGCTGCCGCGCCACGACGCGCAAGGGCAAGCCCTGCCAGCGCACCCCGCTGCCGGATCGGGACTACTGTCCCTCCCACCAGCACCTCGAGGCGAAGGTCGCGGCGTAGCGCGCGCGCCGCCCCGGCCCTTTTCCACAGCGGCGATCCACAACCGAGGCGGTGTAGGGTGGGACGGCGTTGTCCCATGACGCCGACAAGCTGATCCGCCAGCTCTCGCTGGTCGCGTTCCTGATGGCGGAGCGGCGACCGATCACCGCCCGCGACGTGAAGTCGAACGTCGAAGGCTACTCGGAGATGTCGGACGAGGCGTTCGCGCGCCGCTTCTACTCGGATCGCGCGGAGCTGCTCTCGCTCGGCGTCCCCCTCCAGTCGCAGCGCGACGAGTTCACCGGCGAGGAGCTGTACACGCTCCGCTCCGAGCAGTACTTCCTGCCCAAGCTCGACCTCGAGGATGACGAGCTCGCCGCCCTGCAGACGGCCCTCTACCTGCTCGAGGGGAAGTTCGCGTACGCGGAGCCGCTGCGGCTCGCGCTGCAGAACCTCGCCCTCGGCCGTCCCGGGTTCGTCGAGACGCCGACCGCCACCGCGGGACGGGTCGAGGTGCTCGACCCCGACTACTCGCCGGAGATGCCGGGGCGGCTGGCGAAGCTCGAGGGCGCGATCTCCAAGCAGCGGACGGTCCGCTTCGAGTACTGGTCGATCTCGCGCGACGAGGTCTCCGAGCGGACGCTGAACCCCTACGCCCTGCTGCCCGACAACGGCGTCTGGTACGTCGTCGGGCACGACCTCGACCGTGACGACATCCGCACCTTCCGCGTCTCGCGGATCCGCGGCGACATCCGCTTCGCCACCCGCCGCGAGCGCGACTTCCGCATCCCGGCCGACTTCGACATCGAGCGCTACCGCGGCCGGCCGCCGTGGCAGATCGGCGATCCGGTCGGCGAGGCGCGGATCGAGGTGCGCGGCGACACCGCCTGGTGGGTGCAGCGCGCCTACGGCTCGACTGGGCGGCTCGAAGACGGCGTGTTCGTCACCGAGTACTCGTCGCTGCCCCAGCTCGCCTCGTGGGTGCTGCGCCAGGACGGGCGCGCCGTGCCGCTCGAGCCGGAGGAGCTTCGCCGCGAGGTCGCGGTCGCGCTGCGACGCGTGCGCGAGACGCACGAGGGGCCGCCGCCGCAGCCCGCGCGCGAGGCTCCCGTCCGCGCCACGGACGGCCCCGCGGAGCGCCCGGCGGGGCCGGTGGCGCCGGAGCGCTTCGCCGTGCTCCAGGCGCTGCTCGCCTTCCTGCTCGCGGCGTGCGGCGAGGAGAACGAGGCGGAGATCCCGGCCGCCGAGCTGCTCGAGCGCTTCCCCTCGATCCCGGCGGAGGAGCTCGAGGAGCACCTCTCGCTCCTGAACCTCGTCAACTTCGGGGGCGGCTGCTACACGGTCTACGCGGAGCTGCGCGGCGACGTGGTGCACGTCGACAAGGAGCTGTGGGGGGACACCTTCCGGCTCGCGCCGCGGCTGACGCCGCTCGAGGCGCGCGCGATCCGGCTCGCGCTCGAGTACGTCGGGCCGATGATCGCCGCGGACGCCCACACCCCGCTCGAGCGCGTACGCAACAAGCTCGAGGAGACGTTCGGCCAGTTCGAGCTGGCGCAGACCCCCGAGCCGCAGGTCGCGCGCGCCGAGGAGGATCTCGTCTCGACGCTCGCGCAGGGGATGCGCGAGCACCGGCTCGTCGAGATCGAGTACCAGAAGGAGATCGACGCTCGCCCGTCCACGCGACTCGTCGAGCCGTACTCGCTCGAGCGGCAGCTCCCGAACTGGTACGTCCACACGTGGGATCGCACGGCCGGCGCGGAGCGCTCGTTCCGGCTCGACCGGATGCGCAGCGCCCGGCTGACGGAGGAGCGGTTCGAGCCGCGCGAGGGCTTCCAGCCGACGCGTCTCCGCGGGGCGCGCACCGCCCGCGTCCTCTACCGCGCCGAGGTGGCGCGCTGGGCGGTCGAGCGCGGCGCCCGCAGGCTGGCCGACGGGACGGCGCTGCGCGAGCTCCGGGTCGGGAGCGACGAGTGGCTTGAGAGCGAGATCCTCGCGCTGCGCGGCGACGCCGTCCTGCTCGAGCCCGCGGAGCTCCGCAGCCGTATCGCCGCCCGCGCCCACGCGCTCGCGAAGGAGCTCGGCGTCGAGCGCCTGCGCGCCCGCGCCTAGCCCGAACGGACGTCTCGCCCAGCCAGCGGCGCGAGCGCTCAGGCAGCGTGCTCGCGCTCGGCGGCGGGTGCGCCACGGGCGTACAGATAGTCTGCCGCGCATGCGTGCGGTTCGGATCCACGAGGACGGCGGCCCCGAGGTGCTCGTGCTCGAGGAGGCGCCCGACCCCGTCGCGGGGCCGGGCGAGGTGCTCGTCCGCTTGCGCGCCTCCGCGCTGAACCACCTCGACGTCTGGATCCGCAAGGGCCTGCCCTCGGTGCGCAAGCCGCGCATCCTCGGCGCCGACGGCGCGGGCGTCGTCGAGGCGCTCGGCGAGGGCGTCTCCGGCTTCGAGCCGGGCCAGCCGGTCGTCATCAACCCGGGGATCGAGGCGCCCGACGGGACGATCCACGTGATCGGCGAGCACGGCGACGGGACGAACGCGGAGCTGATCGCGGTGCCGTCGACGAACGTCCACCCCATCCCCGACGGCCTCTCGTTCGAGGAGGCCGCCGCCTTCCCGCTCGTCTTCGAGACCGCCTACCGGATGCTCGTCACGCGCGCTGGCCTGCGCGAGGGCGAGTGGGTGCTCGTGTGGGGCATCGGCAGCGGCGTCTCGACGGCCGCGCTCGCGATCGCCCGCGCGCTCGGGGCGCGCACGATCGTCACCTCCTCGAGCGACGCGAAGCTCGCGCGGGCGCGGGAGCTGGGCGCGGAGGTGACCGTCAACCACGCCTCCGACGACGTGAAGGCCGCGGTTCGCGAAGCGACCGGCGGGCGCGGCGCGGCCCTCGTCGTCGAGCACGTCGGCGAGGCCACCTGGCGGACCTCGCTCGAGGTCGCGGCCCGCGGGGGCCGGATCGCCGTCTGCGGCGCGACGAGCGGGCCGAACCCGCCCGCGGCGCTGCACCGCGTCTGGTGGAAGGAGCTGACGATCCTCGGCTCGACGATGGGCACCCGCGCCGACTTCCAAGCCGTCTACGAGCTCGTCGCCTCCGGCCGCGCCCGCCCGGTCGTGGACGTCGTGCTGCCGCTCGAGGAGATCCGGGCCGCGCACGAGCGACTCGAGGCGGGCGAGCAGCTCGGCAAGATCGTGCTCGCCATTCCGGGCTGACCGCCCGGAGCGGCTCGTGCGCCTGGGTTGGGCGGTTAGCCGAAGCCCAGGATGAACTTCGCGTCGTCGGACATCCGGTCCGGCGTCCATGGCGGGTCGAACGTGAGCTCGAGCTCGACGTCCTCCACGCCCGGCACCTCGCGCGCGACCCGGTCGATGTCCTGCGCGATCAGCGGGCCGGCGGGGCAGCCCATCGAGGTGAGGCTGTAGGTCACCTTCACCTTCGAGTCCTCGACCTCGACGTCGTACAGGAGCCCGAGGTCGACGATGTCCATCCCCAGCTCGGGGTCCTCGACCTGGCGCAG
>JADGHP010000158.1 GCA_019683855.1 Thermoleophilia bacterium | reverse complement strand
CGCTCGACGAGCCGCCGCTGCGACGCGGGCACGGTCAGCACGATCCGGTCGGTGAGCTCGAAGCCCAGCTCCTTGCGCAGCGAGTTGACGCGGTGGATCAGGTCGTACGCCTCCGCCTCGAGCCGAAGCTCCTCGTCGAGCGCGGTCTCGAGAGCGACGGTGACGCCGTCCGCCGACGCGACCGCCCACCCCTCGCGCCCGCCGCGCTCGACGAGCACCTCGTCCGGCTCCAGCTCGTGTCCTGCGGCACGGAAGCGGCCGCCGGGCAGCTCCTCGAACTCGCCCGCCTGGAGCGCCGCGCGCACCGCGCCGAGCTCCTTGCCGAGCTTCGGCCCGAGCACCGGCAGGTTCGGCTTGACCCGCAGCTCCACCGCCTCCACGCGCCCGAACTCCACCTGCTTGACGCGCAGCTCGTCGCCGATCTCCGCCGCGTGCGCGGCCGCCCGCGGGGCCCCCTCGACCACGAGCCGTCGCAGCGGCTGCCGGAGCTTGATCCCCGAGGTCGAGCGCGCCTGCCGGCCGAGCTCGACTGCGCGCCGCACCTCGGCGATCTCCTCGAGCAGCTCGCGATCGGGCGCGGGGACGTCCGGCCAGAGCGCGAGGTGCACCGACTCGGGCGCCTCCGGGCACGCGCCCGCCACCAGGTTCCGCCAGAGGTGGTCGGTGATGAAGGGGAGGATGGGCGCGAGCACGCGGAGCGTCTGCACGAGCGCATACCAGAGCGTCCCGAGCGCAACCTCGTCGCCCTCCCAGAACCGCCGTCGCGAGCGCCGGATGTACCAGTTGGAGAGGTCGTCGAGGTACGCCTCGAAGGCGCGCATCACCTCCACGGTCAACCACGACTCGTAGCCGCGGGTCGCGTCGGCTACGAACGCGTGCGTCCGCTCGACGAGCCAGCGGTCGAGCGGCTTCGGCTCGCCGCCCGGCCGGGCGTCGGCGGCTTCGCTGCCGACGCTTCCAGCCTCGGGCTCGAGCCGCTCCCAGGACGGGCGGAAGCCCTCGATGTTCGCGTAGTCGACGAAGAACTTGACCGAGTTCCAGAAGGTGAGCAGCTTGCGCTTGATCTCCTCCGCCGGCCCGAACCCGAAGAGGAGGTTGCGGTCGGGCGGCTGCGCGCAGTACTGCCAGCGCATCACGTCGGCCCCCATCCGCTCGAACGCCTCCTCGGCGGTGATCGTGTTGCCCCACGACCCGTGCATCTCGCGGCCGTTCTCGTCCAGCATCTTCTCGTAGCCGAGCACGCGCCGGAACGGCGCCCGCCCGGTGAGCACGACCGACATGAAGAGCTGCGAGTAGAACCAGAGGCGGATCTGCTCGCGCATCTCGCTCACCCAGTCGGCCGGGAACCACTTCTCCCAGTAGGCGTGGTCGGGCAGGTCGGCGTTCGTCAGCCCCTTCGCGGCGCCGGTGCCCAACCCCCCCGGCACCCACGTCTCGTTCTGCCAGCCGAGCGTCGAGAAGGGGACGATGCCCGCGTCGAGCCAGACGTCCCCGACCTCCTTCACCCGCTCGACCGGCTCGCCGCACGCCTCGCAGCGCACGGGGACACGGTCGATCCACGGCCGGCGCAGCTCCTCGAGCTGCTCGAGCCCCGACACCGCTCGCTCCTCGAGCTCCCGCCGCGACCCGATCACGTTCAGGTGGCCGCACGAGCAGGGGTAAAACGGCAGCGGCAACCCGTAGTAGCGGCGGCGGGAGATGTTCCAGTCGCCCATGTTCACGAGCCAGTCGTCCATCCGCTTGCCCATGTACTCGGGCGTCCACTCCACGGTCGCGTTCGCGTCGCGCATCGGCTGCCGCAGGTCGCGCACCGAGATGAACCAGTCGTCGGCGATCCGGAAGATGAGCGGCGTATGGCAGCGCCAGCACTCCGGGTAGCGGTGCTCGTAGAGGCCCGCCTCGACGAGCACCCCCTTCTGCTGCAGGTCGCCGATGATCTGCTCCGCCGCCTCGACGGTGGAGAGGCCGTGCAGCCAGCCGTAGTCGTCGTAGAAGCGCCCCGACTCGTCCACGGGCGCCAGCACGGGCAGGTCGTGGACGCGGGCGAGCTCGAAGTCCTCGGCGCCGCAGCCAGGCGCGATGTGAACGATGCCGGTTCCCTCGTCGAGCGAGACCTCGTCCCACGGGATCACGCGATGCTCGACGCCGCCGGCGGGCGCGAGCTCGTCGAACGGGCCCCGGTAGCGCCAGCCGACGAGCTCCGAGCCGGGGAGGGTCTCCTCGAACTGCTCGTTCGGGTAGCGGGCGACGGCGACCCACTCGCCGTTCGCCCGCCGTCCGTAGCGGGCCTCCGGGTTGACGGCGGCGGCGACGTTCGCCGGCAGCGTCCACGGCGTCGTCGTCCACACCACGACGAACTCGCCCGGCCGCTCGAGCAGCGGGAAGCGGACATAGAGCGACGGGTCGGCGCGATCGACGTACGAGCCGATCAGCTCGTGCTGGGAGATCGACGTCCCGCAGCGCGGGCACCACTCGGTCGCGCGATGCCCAAGGTAGAGCCAGCCGCGCTCGTGGACGGTCTTGAGCATCCGCCACACGTACTCGATGTTCGTGTCGCTGAAGGTGAAGTAGTCGTTGCCCCAGTCCATCCACTGGCCGAGCCGCTTCGACCCCTTCCACAGCTCGTTCGCCGACCAGACGACCGCCTCGCGGCAGCGACGCGCGAAGTTCTCGAGCCCGTACTCCTCGATCTCGCGCTTCGAGTTCAGCCCCAGCTCGTGCTCGACCCCGACCTCGATCCAGAGCCCCTGGCAGTCGAAGCCGTTCTGGTAGCGCTGGTCGAAGCCGCGCATCGCCTTGTAGCGCTGGAAGACGTCCTTCAGCGTCCGCCCCCAGGCCGTGTGGACGCCGAGCGTCTTGTTCGCCGTCACCGGCCCGTCGATGAAGGAGAACGTCGGCCCGCCGCGGTTCCGCTCCCGCAGCCGCTCGAAGATCCGCTCGCGCTCCCACCACGCGAGCACCTCCTCCTCGAGTCGTGGATGATTCGGCTTGTCCGGCAGCGGCTGGAAGATCTGCTCTGGCATCGGGAAGGCAAGTCTAGAGAGACGCGTTCTCACCAGAGGGAGGCGGTCACCCGTGCTCCCATCCCCATCGAGTTCGAGACGAGAGAAAGGGAACGATGGCAACCAACGTCACCGAGGCGACCTTCGAGAAGGAGGTCCTCCAGAGCCCCGAGCCCGTGCTCGTGGACTTCTGGGCGGAGTGGTGCGGCCCGTGCCACGCGGTCGCGCCCGTGCTCGAGCGGATCGCCGAGGAGCGCAAGCTGAAGCTCGTGAAGGTCAACATCGACGAGAACCAGGATCTCGCCATGCGCTACGGGATCCAGTCGATCCCCAACATGATCCTCTTCGAGAACGGCGCGCCGAAGGCATCGGCCGTGGGCGCGATGCCGAAGGGGATGCTCGAGCGCTCGCTCGGTCTCGACTGATCCTCGCGAAGTCCTGCGGACTTCGCTCGGTGTAGCGGAACTCCGGGCTCGGGAGAGCGCAGTCTCCCGAGCCCTTCGTTTCTGTTACTTGGCCGCAGAGGCGCGCGTCACGCAGCGGGGGCGACGTAGGCGGCGCCGTCCTCGACCCGAACCGTCCAGCGGCGGCCGAAGGCGTGCACGCCGTCGAGGACGAGGCCCGACACCCATTCGGGGAGATCCGCCGCGACGGCGCGCAGCGTCCGAGCCTCGCGATCGGGGTGCAGGCCGAGCAGCGCCTGGAGGAGCAGCGGCGGCGTGCCCGCCGCCCAGGCCTGGGGCCGCGCCGAGCTCGGGTACTCGGCGGGCGGCTCCCCGGCACGCCGGTCGAAGCCGGCGAAGAGCTCCGGGAGCCGGTAGTCGAAGCAGGCAGCCGCCTCGACGAGCGCGCGGACGACGCGCTCCACCTCGCGGCGCCGGCCCGCGAGCGCGAGGCCGACGGCGATGAGCGAGTTGTCGTGCGGCCAGACCGTGCCGTTGTGGTATTCGAGCGGGTCGTATGCCGCCTGGCCCGCGGCGAGCGTGCGGATCCCCCAGCCCGACCAGAGCGGCGGCGAGGTCAGCGACTCGGCGACCGCCGCCACG
>JADGHP010000157.1 GCA_019683855.1 Thermoleophilia bacterium | reverse complement strand
GCCGGCCGCGAAGGCGAAGCCGAAGGCGCACCCGAGAGCGAAGCCGGCGCCGTCTCGCCCCGGCCGCGCCGAGCCGACGCGCGGGCACGCGCTCCTCGACCCCGGCTGCTCGGCGTGCACGGTGCGCGTCGGCTCGGCGGGCATCAGCGCCTCGATCAGAGGCGGCGGCGACCGCGACGACACCGCGGTGTGGGCGGAGACGCTGCGGCCGGAGCGGCCGCTCGAGGTGTCGGACCGCGTGCAGCTCTCGAGCGCGCAGCCCCTCGACGGGAACCTCGCGATCCTCCAGGTGCGCGACCGCTCGGGCACCGTGCTCTACGAGATCTACGTGGCGCCGGACCGCTCGCTGCACCTGTGGAGCCCGGCCGGCTCGCTGCAGGCCGCGGCGACGAGCCGCTCGCTCGGCGCGTCTGTCCCCTCGTTCGACGAGCGGGCGCTGCCGCTCTCGATCTCGCTCGCGCCTCGGCGCTCGCTCGTCGTGCGGGTGGACGGCCGGGCTCGGCTGCGGCTCCCCGCGCGCGGCGCGCGCAGCGCGGACGCCGCGTCGCTGCGGGTCGGCATCGACCACTACGACGGGAGCCCCGGCAACCTCGTCGTCGTCGCGCACCGCGGGATCGCCGCGCGCTGAGGACGCCGCTCCGTGCGCGAGGACGGTCCGGCGGCCCCCGCCACGTGTCGCCAGGGGCCGACTCGACGTTCGCCCGTGGCCGTCGCCGGAGGGCCTCCCTAGCGTCGTGGGCATGGCCCGGGGCGGCGAGGGAACGCGCGTGGACCGGCGCCGGGCGCTTCGCGACGAGCAGGCCGCCGCGCTCGACCGGCGCATCGTCCGCCAGTCCGGCTGGGTCGCCGTCAGCTACGGGACGCGCACCGCGCTCGCCGCGGCGTCGATGCTCGCCCTCGTCCGGCTCCTCGACCCGCGTGCGTTCGGGCTCGTCGCCCTCGCCACGGTGTTCCTCGCGATCATGGAGCACCTGCAGGAGTCGGGGTTGGGCGCGGCCGTCATCCAGCGGCGCGACGGGATCCGGGAGGCGGCCGGCTCGGCGGTCGCGGCGTCCGCCGTCTCGGGTGTCGCGGCCGCGGGGCTCGTGGTCGCGGCGGCGCCGCTCGCGGCGCGGCTCCTGCACGCGCCTGGGCTCACCGACGTGCTGCGCGGGCTGGCGCCGATCCTCGCGATCCGCGGGCTCGCAGTCGTCCCCGCGGCGCTGCTCGAGCGGGAGCTGGACTATCGCGGCAACGCCCAGGCGCAGCTCGCCGCGGGGCTCGCGCAGCCGGCGGTGTCGATCGCGCTCGCCGCCTCGGGAGCGGGGGTGTGGAGCCTCGTCGGCGGCCAGCTCGGCGGGACGCTCGTCGGCACGGCGGTCGTGTGGATGGTCGTCCCGTGGCGGCCCGACCCGCGCGCGGCGAGCTGGCGCATGGTGCGGTCGCTTGTCCGCTACGGGCGCTTCGTGGGCGGCGCGAACATCGTCAACCTGCTCAACGACACGCTCGACAACCTCACCGTGGGCCGGCTGCTCGGCACGCGCGCGCTCGGCTTCTACGCGGTGACCTGGCGGCTCGCCGACATGCCGTCCACGGTGATCGGCAACAGCGTCGGCCGCGTGCTCTTCCCCGTCTACTCCGCGTTCCGGAGCGACCGCGAGACGGTGAGGAGGGTCTACGTGCAGAACCTGCAGCGCCTCGCGCTGCTCTCGCTGCCCGTGAGCGCCGTGCTCGCGGCCGGCGCCGAGCCGATCGTGCGCGGCCTCCTCGGGACGGCCTGGCTGCCCGTGGTGTGGCCGCTGCGCATCCTCGCCGTCTACGGGGCGGTGAAGGCGCTGTGCGCGCCCTCCGGCGAGGTGTTCAAGGGCATGGGGCGGCCGCAGCTCGCGCTCGTGTTCGGCGGTGTGCACACGGTGCTCGTCGTGCCGGTGCTGATCCTGCTGACCTCGCGCTTCGGGCTGAACGGGGCCGCGTCCGCGCTGCTCGTCGTCGTCTGCGCCTCGGGGATCCCGGCGCTCGCGTCGTCGCTTCGGCTCGTGCGCGCTTCCCGTGCCGCGGTCGCGCGGTCGCTCGCCGGCCCGCTCGCCTGCGCGGGCATGGTGGCCGCCACGCTCGTCGCCGTCTCCCCGGAGGCAGCCCGCCTGCAGCCCCAGGCGGGGCTCGCGCTCGTGCTCGTCGCGGGCGGGGCCGTCTACTGCGCGAGCGTCGCGCTCCTCGCGCGCCCGATCGTGGCGCCGATCGTCGCGTCGTTCCGCAGGCCGGGCGGCGCCGCCGTCCCGCCCGACGAGCGCGCGGCCGCTGTGCTCTCGGCGCGCTCCTAGTCCGCGGCGGCGCGAATCCCGCCCGCGGCGGCGCGGCGGGCGAGCGCCGACGGCGCCGGCGGCGGCCGCAGCCGCTCCGGCTCGACGTACACGCGCAGCCAGCGCTCGAGCGTGAACGCGCGCCAGAGCGCATCCGCGCCTCCTCCGCCCTCGGCCGCCCGCTCGACGGCGGCGACGAGCCGGGCTCCGTCGAGGTACTCGGCCACGAGGGCGTCGGGCGAGCCGAGCTCCGCGACGAGCCTGGAGCCCAGGCCGTCCCGGAGCCACGCGGCGTCCTCGACGGTGAACCCCTGCTTCGAGGCGCGTCCCGCCACCTCCTCGGGCAGCTCCGCGCGCAGCGCCTCGCGCAGCGCCCATTTCGCGTAGCCGTCGCGGATCAGCCGCTCGGGCGGCGTGCGCAGCGCGAGCTCGACGACGCGGTAGTCGAGGAGGGGAACGCGCGCCTCGAGCGAGAAGCTCATCGAGTTCCGATCCTCGTGGTGGAGGTAGGCGGGGAGCGGCGAGACCGCGAGACCGAAGCGCTGCTGGGCTCCGAGCGAGCGACCGGGAAGCGGCCGGCGGGCGGGCCGCCGCTCCGGTCGCAGCCACGTGGGCACGGTCCGGCCGCGCAGCCGAGCCGGCGCGAGCAGCTTCGCGACCTGGAGCAGCGACGCGGGGACGCCGACGCCGTGCAGCCGCTCGCGGGCGGCAAGCTCGGCCGCGACGGCGCCGAGCCGGCCCCGCCGCGCCAGCGTCCAGAAGAACGCGGGGTAGAGGTCGTGGTAGCCGGCGAACGCCTCGTCGCCGCCCTGACCGTCGAGCAGCACCGTCACGCCGTGCGCGCGCGCCAGCTCCATCACCTTCGCCTGGCCGACGACGCTCGCGGCGTGGAACGGCTCGTCCATCTGCCAGACGACCCAGTCCGTCCACGCGAGCGCGTCGGCCGCGCTCGGGACAACCGTGTGGTTGCGCGCGCTGGAGCGGCGCACCACCGCCTCGACGTAGCCGCCCTCGTCGAGCGCCGGGTCGAGGCAGCGCGCCGTGAACGAGAGCGGCGGGTCGGCGCCGGCCGCGCGGCGCAGGGCGCTCGCGAGCACGACAACCGAGGAGGAGTCGAGGCCCCCGGAGAGGCAGGTGCCGACCGGCACGTCGCTGCGCAGGCGCAGCCGCACCGCGTCGGCGAGCAGCGCTCCCAGATCGGCGTCCTCGCGCGCCGGCTGCGGCCGCCACCAGACGCGCGGGCGGCCGACGCGGCCGTCTCCGACCTCGAGCCACGTTCCGGGCGGGAGCTGCAGCAGGCCCTCGAAGAGCGTCTCCTCGGTGTGGTCGGCGAGCCCGAAGGCGAGGAGCTCGCGCACCCGGGCTTCGTTGGGGCGCCGCGGGAGCGAGCCGTCGACGAGCAGCGCCTTCGGCTCGGAGGCGAAGCGAAAGCGGCGATCCCGTACGGCGTAGTAGAACGGCTTCACGCCGAGCCGGTCGCGCGCGCAGAGAAGCCGCCGCTCGCGCGCGTCCCAGATCGCGAAGGCGAACATGCCGTTGAGGCGGGGGAGGCACTCCCGACCCCAGTGCGCGTAGGCGCGCAGCAGGACCTCGGTGTCGCAGCGCGTCGCGAAGCGGTGGCCGAGCCGCTCGAGCTCGGCGGCGATCTCGACGTAGTTGTAGACCTCGCCGTTGTACGTGATCCAGTAGCGGCCGTCCGGGGTGCTCATCGGCTGGTGGCCGGCGCTCGAGAGATCGAGGATCGCCAGCCTGCGGTGGCCGAGGACGCAC
>JADGHP010000156.1 GCA_019683855.1 Thermoleophilia bacterium | reverse complement strand
AGGTGCTCCGGCAGGACGCGCACGTCCGCGAGCACCGGCATGAAGTTCGTGTCGCCGCCCCAGCGCGGCACGACGTGGACGTGGCCGTGGTCGACGACGCCCGCGCCGGCCACCCGACCGAGGTTCCAGCCGACGTTGAAGCCCTCCGGGGCGTAGACGGCCCGCAGCGCTGCGATCGCTCGCACCGCCAGCCGGTGCACCTCGAGCGCCTCGGCGTCATCGAGGGTGTCGAAGCCGGCGCCGTGGCGGTAGGGGGCGACCATCAGGTGGCCGGAGGCGTACGGGAAGCGGTTCAAGAGCGCGAACGCGCGCGCGCCGCGGTAGAGCACGAGCTGCTCGACGTCGTCGCCCGCCGCGGCCCGGCAGAACACGCAGCCCTCCTGCTCGTCAGCGTGCGCGACGTACTCCAGCCGCCACGGTGCCCACAGCCGCTCCATCGCGTCGAGCCTAGCCCGTCCCGGCCAGCGTCACGCCGAGAACGAGCAGCGAGAGCGCCGAGGTGCAGGCGACGGTCACGCCGGCCAGCCAGTCGAACAGGCGACCGTTGCCGTACGGGCCCATCAGCTCCTCGTTCCGGGCGAGGCGCCAGAGGAAGAAGAGCGTGACCGGCAGCAACATCCCGTTGATCACCTGGACGAGCACGAGCAGCGTAATCACGGGCAGTCCGGGGATCACCGCCACCACCGTGCCGATCGCGATCAGCGCCGTCAGCACGCCGACGAACACGGGCGCCTCCCGCGGCCGGCGAGCCAGCCCCTTCTCGAAGCCGAGCGTCTCCGCGATCACGTAGGCCGCCGTTACGGGCAGAATCGCCGCGGCGAGAAGGCTCGCACCGAGCAGGCCGATCGCGAAGAGGAGCTCGGCCAGACGGCCGGCGAGCGGCTCGAGTGCACGCGCGGCGTCGGCGGCGCTGCCCACCGTTCGCTCGCCATGGGCGAAGAGCGTGGCGCCCGTGGCGACGATGATGAAGCAGGCCACGAGGTTCGCGAACAGCGACCCGGACGCAACCTCCAACCGCTCCGCCCGCAGCTCGTCCGGCCCGAGGCCGCGCTCGACGACGGCCGACTGGAGGTACAGCTGCATGAACGGCGTGATCGTCGTCCCGGCGGTGGCGACGAGCAGGAGCAGGTACGGCCCCGTGAGGCGTACGTGGGGCGCGACCAGCGCGCGACCGACCGCCGCCCAGTCCGGTCGGGCGAGCACCGCGGCAACCGGGTAGGCGAAGAACGGGACGGTCATCGCCACGAACACCCGCTCGGCCACCCGGTAGGACCCACGCACCACGAGCAGCCAGACGACGATCGCGGCGACCGGCACCGACACCTGCGGCGGCACGTGGGCAAGCCCGAGCGCGGCGCCGATGCCGACGAACTCGGAGACGCAGATGCCGAGATTCGCGACGAGCACCGACAACGTCGAGACGAGCGACCAGCGCGGCCCGTACTGCTCGCGGATCAGCTCGGCGAGACCCTTGCCGGTGACCATCCCCATCCGGGCCGCCATCTCCTGGACGACAACCAAGCTGATCGTGATCGGCACCATCACCCAGAGCAGGTCGTAGCCGTAGCGAGCGCCGACCGAGGCGTAGGTTGCGATACCGCCGGCATCGTTGCCGGCGTTGGCGGCGATCAGGCCTGGGCCGAGGACGGCCAGCAGCCGGAGCATCCGCGCGGCGAGCCGCGTGTGGCGGCGCCACCGCGGGCGGCCGCGCAGGAGCCGCTCCGCCGGGCGCACGTCAGCCTCCGCCCAGGAGGCCGAAGCGGCGCCGCCAACCCTCGGGGAGGACGAGCTCGAGCACGTCGTCGACGGTCACGATCCCGAGCATCCGCTCTTCGTCGTCGATGACCGGCAGCACCGTGAGGTCGAAGTCGGTCATGAGGCGGGCGATCTCCTCGAGGTCGGCGTCCGGGCGGACGCTCTGCACCGGCCGGATCGCCGCCCACAGCCGCGAGCCCTCCTCGGCTCGCAGCAGCTCCGCGAGCGTGATCCCGCCCCGCAGCCGCCGGCTGGTGTTCATCGCGTACACCCAGGCCACCGCCTCCGGCGGCAGCGCCGAGCGTCGCACGCGCTCGAGCGCCTCCTCGCGCGTCGCATTCGCGTACACGCACAGAAAGTCGGGGCTCATCAAGCCGCCCGCGGTGGCCGGGTCGAAGCCGAGCAGGGCGCGCACCCGTCGGGCCTGTACGGGCGCAAGGTGCGCGACGACCGGTTCGCGACGCTCCGTCGGCAGCTGGAGCACGAGGTCGGCCGCGTCGTCGGGCTCCATCCGTGCAAGCAGCGCGGCGACCTCCTCGTCGCTGCGACCCTCGAGGAACTCGCGCTGATGTCCCTCCTCGAGCGCCTCGAAGACGTCGGCCTCGCGCTCGGGATCGGCGGCGATCGCGGAGATGATCTCCTCGCCCTGCGCGTGCGAGGCGGCCTCCACCAGGTCGGCGAGCTGAGCCGGATGCAGCTTGGCGAGCTTCGGGTGGGGTACGCGCAAACGCAGCGTCGGCACATGGCCGGTGAACGGCTCCAACGAGGCCCAGTCGAGGAACGCGCCAGGCTCGATCCGGTGCGCGAGAGCGCGCGGCAGAAGCCGGCGGAGGAGCCCCCGCAGGCCGACGTCGACGCCGCCCACCCGGTACCAGCCGTCGAGCCGGGCCAGCTCGATCTCGTTCGCGCGCACGAGCCGCGCTCCGTCGACGTTGATGAGCTGCCGGTCGAGCACATCTTTACGGAGCAGCACCTCCTGCGGGCGCCGCCGGAAGCGCTGGAGGTCGAGCCGCTCGCCGGCGAGCGTGACGCGGCCCGGCGCGATCTCGGCCACCTGGTCGGCGGGCACGAACACCTGCCGGCCGGCGACCGAGGCGACGACGCCGGTGACCGGCGGGTACTCGTCCTCGCTGAGGCGAACGATCAGGTCGTCGACCCGACCGAGCTTCCCGCCTGCGGCATCGCGCAGCTCGCCGCCGACGACGAGCGAGAGGTGCAGCAGAGGCGGCGCGAGCGCGCCCATGCGTTCGGCCCGCGCTCACAGCCAGCGCTTCCAGCGGAAGAAGCCGAGCATGCCGGCGATCACCACCACGTACAGCGCGAGCGAGACGTAGAAGCCGGTCGTCGTGCCGAAGCCGGGGAAGTGGACGTTCGAGCCGAACACGCCCGTCAGCACCGTCAGCGGCAGCATCACCACGCTGAAGATGGTGAGCACGTAGAGGATGTCGTTCTGCTGGTGCGAGATGAGCGACTCGTTCGTGTCCTCCAGCGCCTCCACGACCTCCTTGTAGTTGTCGAGCAGGTCCCAGATCCGCTCGCTCGCGTCCACGATGTCGTCGAAGTACAGCTCGAGGTCCTCGGGCAGGAACCGTTCCACCTCGCGCTCGAGCTGGCGCAGCGTCGGCCGCTGCGGCTTGATGATCTTGCGGTAGGAGATGATCTCCTGCTTGACCCGGTGGATGTCCTGGACGAGCTCGCGCGCCCCCTCGCTCGCGGTGCCGATCGCCTCGTCGATCTGCTCCAGCTTGAAGCCGATCTTGTCGAGGATGGGGAAGCAGTAGTCGTAGAGATCGTCGAGCACCTCGTACATGAGGCGCCCCGAGCCGCGCGTGAACAGCGTATGCCGGAGCTCCTCGCTGTCGCTGCAGCGGCGGAAGAGCAGCGACACCGGCCGCAGGTCGACAGCCGGCAGCGTCACGAGGTAGTCGGGGCCGAGGAAGACGTCGAGCTCGCCCGCGTTCAGCCGCCCGACGGCCTTGTCGTAGACGGGGAAGTGGAGGACGGCGAACAGGTAGCCGCGGCCCTCCGCGTCGTCGGAGTAGACGTCCACCTTCGGGCGCTGGCGGCGCGACATGACGTCCTCGACGTCGAGCGGGTGCCACCCGAAGCGGCGCGCGAGGAGCTGCGCCTCCTCCTGGGTCGGCGACTCGAGGTGGATCCAGGTCAGGCCGTCGCTGGAGAGCTCAGCGAGCCGCGGGCGAGCGGCGACCTCGGGCGGGCCGGCGGGCGCGCCGCCGCGACGCGTGCGGATGCGGGGCAGGCTCGGCACCGGTACTGAGGGGGTCGACGGTCGCCAACGCGGTCACGG
>JADGHP010000016.1 GCA_019683855.1 Thermoleophilia bacterium | reverse complement strand
GCGCGCGAGTTCGCGGGCGGCGAGCTGTCGGACGACCTCGCGGTCGTCGTCATCCGGCGGACGGGTTGAGCGGCGAGCGCCCGCGCATACACGGGGAGGCGAGGACGCCTCGCGCCGCCGCCGCGCTCGAGCTTCGGCGCGGCGAGCGAGGGCCCGTGCGGATCGGTCACCGCGGCGCGGCGGCGCTCGCGCCCGAGAACAGCTTGGCGGCGATCGCGGAGGCGGCGGCGCACGGCGTACACGCGGTCGAGCTCGACGTGCTCGCACGGCCCGACGGGACGCTCGTGCTCGCCCACGGGCCGGTGCTGCCGCCCCAGGCGCCCCCGCTCGACGAGGCGCTCGCGCTCGCCGCCCGACTCGACCTCGCCGTCCAGCTCGACGTGAAGCTGCGGGGGATCGAGCGCGGCGTCGTCGAGGCGCTCCGGCGCCACGACCTGCTCGGGCGCAGCTTCGTCAGCTCGTCCTCGCTCGCCACCCTGGGGGCGTTCGCCCGCGTCGAGCCGGCGCTGCCCCGCTCGTACACCTACCCGAGCGATCGCTACGGCGCCGTCGGACGCCGGCTGCTGCGTCCCGCGGTGCGGCCCGCCCTCGCCGCGCTGCGCGCCCTCCTGCCACGCCGCCTGCCCGCCTGGCTGCGCAGCGTCGACGCCTCCGCCGCGACGCTCAACTGGGCGGTCGTCACGCCTGCCGCCGTCGCCGCCTGTCACGCGCTCGGCGCCGCCGTCTACGTCTGGACGGTGAACGACGCGGCGCTCGTCCGCAGCCTGGTCGAGGCAGGGGCCGACGGTATCATCAGCGACGATCCGCGGCTTTTGGCCGCGACCTTGCGACCGTGAGACGCGCCGGATTCACCCTCTTCCTGTCGCTTGCTTTCGCCCTCGGCGCCGCGGTCGCGCCCGCGCTCGCCGAGGACGCGCAGCCTCCGGCGACGACTCCCGGGCCGCAGGCCATCCCGGACGGCGTCCGGATCGGCCCGGTCGCAGTCGGGGGGATGACCGCCGAGCAGGCGACCGCCGCCGTCGTCGCCGCCTACCTGCGCCCCGTCCAGCTGCGGATCGCCGGCAAGACGGTGACCGTCTCGCCGCGCCGCTTCGGGATCGCCGCGACCGTGGCCGCCGCCGTGCAGCGGGCGCTCTCCGCGCAGCCCGGCGCCGCGGTGCCGCTCCGCGCCCGCGTCGACGCCTCCCGCGTCGCCGCCTACGTCTCCGCGCTCGCGCGCCGCTACGACCGTGCTCCCGTGAACGCGCGGCTCGTGCTCCGCCGGCTGCGACCCGTCGTCACGAAGCCGCGGCCGGGGCTCGCCGTCAAGCTGCTGCCCACGCGGATGCTGCTCCGCGACGCGCTCCGCGACGGGACGAGGACGCCGATCGTCGTCCCGACGCGGAAGCTCGAGCCATCGATCGCGAAGATTTCCGTCGGGCCGGTGATCGTGATCCGCCGCGCCGAGAACCGGCTGCTGCTCTACCGCGGCGCGAAGCTCGTCCGCGCCTTCCACGTGGCCACCGGTCAGAGCTCGTACCCGACGCCGCTCGGCCAGTTCCGGATCGTCGTCAAGTGGCGCAACCCGTGGTGGTACCCGCCCGCGTCGCCGTGGGCGGCGGGCGAGAAGCCGGTGCCGCCCGGCCCGGGCAACCCGCTCGGCACCCGCTGGATGGGGCTGAGCGCCCCCGGGGTCGGCATCCACGGCACCCCCGACGACGCCTCGGTCGGCTACTCGCTCTCGCACGGCTGCATCCGCATGCACATCCCGGAAGCGGAGTGGCTGTTCGACCACGTCACGGTCGGAACCCCGGTCTACATCGTCCCGCAGTAGGGTGCTCACCGTGCCGGCGCGGCTGAAGCTCGGGGCGCAGGCGATCGCGGTGGCCGGTGTCGCGGCCCTGCTGACCGTGCTCGTATGGCGGCTCACGCACTCCTCCCCGCCGCCGAAGGTGGGCGGGCCAGCGCCGGCGTTCTCGCTCGCGCGGCTCGACGGGCGCGGCAACGTCTCGCTCGCCTCCCTGCGCGGCAAGACGGTGGTGCTCAACTTCTGGGCGTCGTGGTGCAACCCGTGCAAGCGGGAGGCGTCCGCGCTCGAGCAGCTGTGGCGGCGGTACCGGAGCAGGGGCGTCGTCGTGCTCGGCGTGGACAGCGGAGACGCGACGAGTGACGCGCGTCGCTTCCTCGCCGCGCACGGCATCACGTACCCGGTTGTGGTCGACCCCGACGAGGCGATCGCGCGGGACCGCTACAACCTCCCCGGACTGCCGACCACGTACGTGATCGACCGGCTGGGACGGATCGTCGGCGACCGGGTCGCCGGGCCGATCAGCGACAAGCCGTACGAGAGCGCTCTCCATCGCAACCTCGAGGCGGCGCTCGGGTCGTGACGCGCCCGCTGAAGCTCGCCGTCCAGCTCGTCGCCCTCGGGTGCGTCGCCGGGCTGCTGGCGCTCCTCGTGTGGCGGCTGACGCACCAGCAGCACGCGCCGAAGGTTGGCTCGGCGGCGCCCGACTTCACGCTGCCGCGGCTCGCGGGCTCGGGGACGATGTCGCTGCGCTCGCTGCGGGGCAGGCCCGTGGTGCTCAACTTCTGGGCCTCCTGGTGCGACCCGTGCAAGACCGAGGCGCCGGCGCTCGAGCGCGCGTGGGCGCGGTACCGCGGCCGCGGCGTCGTCTTCGTCGGCGTCGACTACCACGACGTCACCGACGATGCGCGCCGCTTCGTCGCGGCGCACCGGCTCACCTTCCCGATGGTGCAGGACGGCTCCGGCGACGTGACCGGGCGCTACGGGATCACGCAGGTGCCCGAGACGTACATCCTCGATCGCTCCGGCAGGATCGTGTCCCACCTGGCCGGTCCGATCACCGCGGCGAGCTTCGCGGACGCGTTCCGCCGCGGGCTTGCGAAGGCGCTGGGATCGTGACGGCGCGGGCGCTCGCCGTCGTCGCGCTCGCGCTCGGGCTCGCCGCTCCTGCGGCGGCCGCCTGCGCGAAACCGCGCACCTCGCTCGGCTACCTCGAGGGCCAGATCATGTGCCCGACCTGCCACACGACGCTCGACCAGTCGGACGCGCCGGCGGCGCGCCGCATCGAGGCGTACATCCGCAAGCGGATCGCGCAGTGCGCGACGGCGCAGCAGATCGAGACCGAGCTCGTCCGGAACTTCGGCGCCGGCATCCTCGCCGCGCCCCCGCGCAAGGGCTTCGATCTGCTCGCGTGGTGGCTGCCGATCGCCGGCGTCGCGGGCGGCGCCGCGCTTCTCGGCGTCGGGGTCTGGCGCTGGAGCCGCCGCCGCGACGACGAGCCCCCGCCGCCGGGCTCCGGCCTCGATCCGGAGGACGAGCGGCGGCTCGACGAGCTCCTCGCGAGGCTCGACTGATGGGCGTCCGGCTTGCCGTCTCCTTCGCCGCCGGCTTCGCCTCGGTGATCACGCCGTGCGTGCTGCCGCTCGTCCCCGGCTACCTGTCGGCGCTCTCGAGCGTCGAGGCGGGGAGGCTGGGGGAGCGCGGCGCGGCGCGGCGGGTGCTCGCCTCGAGCCTGCCGTTCGTCCTCGGCTTCACCGTCGTGTTCGTCGCGCTCGGAGCCGGCGCCGCGGCGATCGGGGGCGTCCTCTCGGGGAGCGCGCAGACCGAGGTCGCCGGCTTCGTGCTCGTGGTGCTCGGGCTCGCGTTCGTCGGGCTGCTGCCGGTGCCGGAGCGGGTCGTCGCGCCGGGGCTCCTCGCGGGCGCGCGCCGGCGCGGCTCCGGGGTGCTGCTCGGGGGCGCGTTCGCGGTCTGCGCGGCTCCGTGCATCGGAACGGTGCTCGCGGCGGTGCTCGTGCTCGCGAGCGACGCCGGTACCGTGCTGAAGGGCGCGGCGCTGCTCGCGGCCTACGCGCTCGGGCTCGCCGCCGCCTTCCTGCTCGCGGGTGTCGCGTTCGCGCGCGCGATGCGGGCGTTCCGCTGGCTGCGCGACCGCTACCGGCTGATCGAGGCGGTGAGCGGGATCGTCCTCGTCGCCCTCGGGCTGCTCCTCTTCTTCCACCGCGACTGGTGGCTCAAGGTCGCCCTCAACCGGGCGCTCGAGTACGTCGGCCTGACGCAGCCGTAGCGCGCACGGCTCAGCCGAGCCAGCGGACGGACTGGTGCGTGACCCGGATGCGGGGCGGGTCGAGCGCGAGCGAGCCGGCGGCGAGGCGCTCCCGCGCGCGCTCGACCTGGGCGAGCAGGTCGGTCACGTCCACGCTCCGATGCGCGGGCGCGTAGGGACGCAGACGGCGGGCCGCCTTCTCGAGCTGGCGCGCCGTTGCGAGCGGCCGGCCCCGCCCGGCCTGGTACCAGGCGACGGCGACGTGGACGAGCCCCTGGTAGAAGTCCCGCTCCGCCGTCTCGGCGGCGCGCCATGCCAGCTCGAGCTCCTCGTGCGCCTCGAAGAAGCGTCCCGCGCGGATGAGCGAGAGGCCGCGCTCGAACGGTCTTCCGTCCATCCTGGCACCGTACAACGCGACTTGAGCGGCGGCGCGCCCCGGCGCTACCCTCCGCGCGTGGCCACGATCCTGCTTTGTGGGGTCGACCTCTTCTTCCGCGGCAAGCTCGAGGCGCTCCTGCCCGAGCACCGCCTGATCACGGTCGACCACACCGAGGATCCCGACCTCGTGATCGCGGACATCTCGCGCGTCGACCCGGAGGAGGTGGCGGACACCTACCCGGACATCCCGATCATCGGGTACACGAACCACACCGACACGGCGGGCCTGCGCGCCGCTCGCGCGGCGGGCTTCGACCAGGTCGTCGCCAAGTCCGCGCTCGTGGAGCGAGCGGCTGAGCTCGTCCGGGATCTGACGCCCTCGATAGAGTAGGCGCCGTGACCTACATCATCGCCGAACCCTGCATCGACATCAAAGACCGCTCCTGCGTGGATGTGTGTCCGGTGGACTGCATCCACGAGGCGGATCGGATCCTCGTCATCGACCCGGAGGAGTGCATCGACTGCGGCGCCTGCGAGCCGGAGTGCCCGGTCGAGGCGATCTTTCCGGAGGACGCGCTCCCCGACAAGTGGGAGCCGTTCGTGCGCATCAACTACGCGTACGGCGAGGGGATGGATGTCGTCAACCAGCTCGTCGACGCGTACGCCACGGAGCACAACGTCCAGAACGAGCCGATCGAGTAGGGCATAGGCCCCGGCTGCCGCGGGTACGCTGGCAGGCGTGAGGCCGCGGACGCTCGATCACGTCGCCTACTGGCTCGCCGACCGCGACGCGCTCGCCGATTTCGCGACGGCGCATCTCGGGATGCACGTGATCGACCGCACGGACTCGTTCACGCTCGTCGGCGCGGATGCGCGGCGCGGGAAGCTGACGCTGTTCGTGGCCGAGGGGCCGCGCGAGCGGGGCGCGCTCGAGCACGTCGCGCTGCGCGTCAGCGACCTGGACGCCGCTCTCGCGGAGCTTCCCGCTGGGATCGAGGTCGACCGCCCGCGCGACGGGGAGGCGTTCTTCGACCTCGGCGAGGGCGTGCGTCTCGGGCTCGTGCAGCGGGACACGGAGGTCGAGTACGACCTCGACCACGTGGCGCTCCGCTCCGCCGACCCGGAGGCGACGGCGTCGGCGTACCGCTCGCTCGGCTTCCGCGCCGCCCCGCCGGGGTCGTCGGGCGCGCCGCGCGTCGAGGTGGGCGGCGCGTGGGTGGAGCTCCGTCCAGGCGAGCCGGGCGCGCCCGAGCGGCCGCTCCTGAACCACATCGCGGTGCTGGTCGACTCGGTCGAGGAGCACATCGCGGCGGCACGCGAGCTCGGCGTCGAGATCGACGACGTCGTCGACGCGCCGAACACCCTCGCGGTCTTCCTGCGCGGCCCCGAGCGCGTCCGCCTCGAGTACGTCGAGCACAAGCCGACGTTCTCGCTCCGCTGACCCGCCACCGCGCCCACCAGTCCCCAAGAGCCACGTCCCGGTAACAGTTACCTGGCCATGGCCACAGCGGCCGTACGGGCGACCTGCTGCTCGGCAACGAACCTCCGGAGCGCCGCGGTCGATCCTCCGATCTCCGCCAGCACGAGTGACGCGTCGACGAAGGTGAAGTCCGAGCTGAGCCCGAGCGTCGTCGCGTAGCTGCTCCACCGCCAGTCCTCGGGTCGCGGGCACATCCTCTCGACGACCGGGTTGAGCACGACGTAGGCGTACGTCCCGAGGAGGTCGCGCCCGTCCTCGATCCGCCGGTTGCCGTAGCGCTTGCGGACGAGGTGCCCAAACCGTCCGTGTCGCGTGTTGAAGTGCCTGCTGTAGCCGAGGTTCAGGAAGTGCATCCCGGATGCGAGCGTTCCTTCCGGAACGTCGATGATCGCGTGGACGTGGGTGGTCATCTGGCAGAAGGCGACACACGTCCAGTGGAACCGGTCGAGGGTCGCGACGAGCAGGCGCAGCCAGGCGACCCGGTCTACGTCGTCGGCGAAGTACGGCCAGTGGCTCGTCGCGTTGACCCAGACGTGGTGCAAACCGGGAGCAAGATCGCGCGGCGGTGAGGGCACCTCGTCAGCCTCCCGCGTCGCGGGCACCGCTTCAAGTCGCTCGTCGCGACGTGTCTGCTCGGGCCATGTCCAGGTAACAGTTACCTGGACATGGCCGCAAAGCAGGGTGCGCCGTGAGGCGGACGGTCACGGTCGCGGGCGCCGGGATGGCGGGGCTCGTCGCAGCGGCGCGGCTCCGCCAGCTCGGCCTCGAGCCGGTCGTGCTCGAGAAGGGCACGCGGCCCGGCGGGTCGATGCTCCTCTCGAGCTGCGTCGTCTGGCGGCACCGCGAGTGGGAACGGTTCCGGGCCGAGTGCCCGGGCGGCGACGAGCGCTTGCAGCGGCTCGTCTGGGAGCGGCTCGACGGCGCGCTCGAGTGGCTCGAGGCGCTCGGCGCGGAGCCGGTCTGGCGCGACACCGAGAACCCGCTCACGACGGGCCGCCGCTACGACCCGCGCGCGCTCACCGCGCTGCTCGCGCGCGACGTCGAGCTGCGCACGCCGCTGCCGACGCACGCCGAGCCGCCGCTCGTGCTCGCGACGGGTGGCTTCCCGGTGCGCTTCGCCCGCGAGCGCGGGCTGCTCCTGCGCGCGAACCGCTGGAGCGACGGCGGCGGTCTCGCCTTCGCGCGCGCCCGCGGCGCCGCGCTCAGCGCGGGGATGGACGAGTTCTACGGGCGGGCGATGCCAGCGCCGCCGGCGCGGATCCGGGAGAGCGACTTCGTGCCGCTCGCGCAGCTCTACGGCCGCTGGGCGCGCGTGTACGCCGACGACGGGCGCGACGTCACGCCCGCGCACGTCTCGTGGTCGGAGAACGACCTCGCCCGGCTGATCGGCCCGGGCGCCTGGTACGTGCTCGACGACGCGGGCCTCGAGCGCGCGCGGGAGCGAGTCGAGGCGGCTCGCGCCGCGGGCGGCGTCGTCCTCGATCCGCGCGACCTGCCGTTCCCGACGCCGCCCGGGTCGCGCGTCGCGGTGCGCGTCGCCTCGGCGGTCACGCACACGATCGGCGGGCTCCGCATCGACGAGCAGGCGCGCGTCCTGCGCGAGGACGGGGCGCCGCTCGACGGCCTGTGGGCGGCCGGCGTGGACGCGGGAGGGATCGCCACCGGGGGCTACGCGAGCGGGCTCGCTCAGGCGCTCGTGCTCGGGCTCGCGGCGGCGGAGTCGCTGGCGGCGTCGTAAGCGCTGCGGTGCGCGAGGCTCGCCGTCCGAGGCTCAGTGCGCGAGGCTCAGCGCGCGAGGTACGCGCACGCGCGACGGTCGCCCGGGAGCGGCGACGGCGCCACCTTGACGACGCGGAACGTCACGCCGTCCCGCTCGACCTCGGCGCCGACCGCAGGCGCCTCGCCCGGCTGCTCGACCAGCTCGTAGCCCGACGGCTTCGAGACGAAGAGGAGGTGTCCCTCGGCCATGTCCGGCCGGATGCTAGTCGGTCGCCGCGTACGTGCGCAGCTCGAGCGTCATCGTCGTGCCGCTCTCGTCGTGCGCGAACGCGAGCGAGCCGCCGAGCGTCCGGGCGCGCTCGTTCAGCACCTGGATGGAGCTACGCCGGCGCTCGCCCGGGGCGTCGTCGTGGATCACCACCTGGACGCGGTCCGGCTCGGCCTTCACCACCCGGACGGCGAAGGTGGTCGGCGGCCCGCGCCGGATCGAGCCCTCGAGCGCCTCGCGCACGATCTGGAAGAGGGCGGCCTGCGTCCGCTCGCCCAGCGTGTCCGCCGCCGCCACGTCGATCTCCATGTGGATCCCGTGCTCCATCCCGCGGGCCTGCGCGAGCGCCTGCACGGCCGTCGCGAAGCCGTGGTCGCGGAGCACGACGGGCTCGAGGTTGAACGACAGGTCGCGCAGCTCGCCGACCGTCGCCCGGGTCAGCTCGAGCGCCTTCTCGAGCACCTCGCGCGCCTGCTCCGGCTGCCCCGCGGCGATGAAGTCGAGCGCGGCGTCGAGAATCAGCGCCACGCCCGAGAGTGACTGCACCGGCCCGTCGTGGAGGAACAGCGCGATCCGGCGCCGCTCGTCCTGCTCGGCGGCGAGGATCTGCTCGGTCAGCTCGCGGCGAGCCGAGTCGTCGCTCAATCGATGATCGACTCGCGCAACGCGATCGCCACGGCATGCGTGCGCGTGTCGGCTTCGAGCTTGGCGAGGATGTGCCGCACGTGGCTTTTCACGGTCTCCTGGCTGATGTAGAGCTTCGCGGCCACCTCCGCATTCGACATGCCGTCCGCGAGGAGCTGCAGGATCTCCCGCTCGCGGCTCGTGAGCAAGTCGTCCTTGTCCCGGCCGGTGAGGAAGGCGGGCATGAGCGCGGGATCGACGTAGCCCTCGCCCACGGCGACCTTCTCGATCGCGCGCAGGAGCGTCTCGTGCGGCGCCTCCTTGAGGACATACCCCTTGGCGCCGGACTCGAGGCCGCGGCTCAAGAGGCTCCGCTCGCTGTACGCGGTGAAGATGAGGACGGCGGTGTCCGGCACCTTCTCGCCGAGCTGCCTCGTCGCTTCGAGGCCGTCCATGCCGGGCATCCGGACATCCATGATCACGACGTCGGGCCGCCGGCGCTCCGCGAGCGCGACCGCGGTCTCGCCGTCCGCGGCCTCGCCGATCACGCGGATGTGCGGCGCACGGCTGAGCGAGAGGCGGAGGCCTTCGCGGACGACCTCGTGGTCGTCGACGATCAGGCACGTGATCTCGGACGCGCTCACAGCGTGTGGATGATAAGCCGCGGGGTCGGAGGTCACTTCTCGTCACATCGCGAGCTCGAGCTGCCGCGGCTCGGGCGCCGGCTCCAGCCGGATCCGTCGCCGATCCCGCACGCCGTAGGCGCGGGCGAGCGCCGCCACCCGCTCACGCACCGGGCGCGTCTCGCTCACCGGGAGGTAGGCGCGGCCGGCGTATAGCCGCTCGTACTCCGGCGCGAGCTCGGGGTAGTCGCGCGCGAGCGCGTCCAGGAAGTGCTCGCGCGTTCCCGGCTTGAGGTGGAGGAGGTTGGTCCAGACCCGCGTCGCGCCGGCGGCGCGGGCGGCCCGCACCACCTCGGCGAGCAGCTCCGGGCGGTCGCTCAGGCCGGGGAGGATCGGCGCCATCGCGACGCAGGCGTCGATCCCGGCCTCGACGAGGGCGGCGAGCGCGCGCAGGCGCTGGTGCGGCGGCGCCGTCCCCGGCTCGGTGCGCCGCCAGATCTCCGTGTCGAGCGTCGGCACCGAGAAGGCGACCGAGACGCGAGCTCGCCGAGCCGCCGCGGCGAGCACGTCCAGGTCGCGCACGATCAGCGGGCCTCGCGTGACGATCGAGAACGGGTTCGCGGCCTCGCCGAGCGCCTCGATGCACGCCCGGGTCAGCCGGTAGCGGCCCTCCGCGGGCTGGTAGGGGTCGGTCGCGGCTCCGATCGCGACCTCCGCGCGCTCCCAGCCGCGCCGCGCGAGCTCGCGGCGCAGCACCTCGGCGACGTTCGTCTTGACGCGGATGCTCGCGCCGTAGCGGTCGTCCCAGGGGCGGTCGGCGCGCGCCTCGAAGGCGCGCACGTAGCAGAACGTGCAGCGGTGCGCGCATCCCATGTAGGGGTTGAGCGACCACGCGAACGGCATCCCGTGCACGCGGTTGAGCGCCGAGCGGCACGGCTCTTCGCGATACTCGACGCGCATCCCATGCGCAATGATACCGAACACATGTTCGGCGTGCCCGTGGAGGTCGAGCCCGGGATCCTCCGCCTGACGCTCCCGCTGCCGACGGGGCCGCGTCACGTCCACAGCTACCTCGTGCGCGGCGACGACGGCTGGACGCTCGTCGACACGGGGCTCGGCCTCCCCGAGACGCCGTGGGCGGAGATCGCGGCCGGGCTGGACGCCCCCGTGACGCGGGTGTTCGTGACGCACATGCACCCCGATCACGTGGGCGGGGCGGAAGCGGCCGCCGCCGCGACCGGGGCGCCCGTCCTCCAGGGCCAGCTCGACTACGCCCAGTGCGAGCGCGTCTGGGGCTCGGACGACTGGCCGCGCCGGATCGCCGACTGGTTCCTCCTGCACGGCGTCCCCGAGCCGGTCGTCGAGGAGCTGATCGAGTCCGGGCACGTCTCCGCGGACTTCGTCCGCTTCGCCTGGAACCCGCACCCGGTGCGGCAGGGCGACGAGGTGGACGGCTGGCGGGTCGTCGCGACGCCGGGACACGCCGACGGGCACCTCTGCCTGCTGCGGGACGGGGTGCTGATCGCCGGCGACCACATTCTCGCGCCCATCACGCCGGCGATCGGCCTCTACCCGGAGAGCCGGCCCGACCCGCTCGGCGACTACCTCGACTCGTTGCGGCTCGTGGAGGAGCTGGCGCCGCGCGTCGCCTACGGCGGCCACGGGGCGCCGGTGACGGATCCGGCGGCGCGGGCGCGCGAGATCGCTGCGCACCACGAGCGGCGGCTGGACGAGGTGGAGGCGGCGCTCGACGGCGTGCCGCGCAGCGGCTTCGAGCTCTCCCACGCCGTGTTCGGACGCGAGCTGCCGCCGGCGCAGCGCCGCTTCGCCGTCGCCGAGACGCTCTCGCACCTGGAGCGGCTCGTCGTCCTCGAACGCGCCATCCGTCACGAGGACGACCGCCGCGTTACCTATACTGCTCCCTAGCTGGTGGACGAGACCCCGCCGAGTACCAGCGCCCCCGGGGGTGGGGCGTGAGGCTTCTCCTCGAGTTAGTCGGCGTCGGGCTGCTGCTGTTGCTCAACGCCTTCTTCGTCGCGGCCGAGTACGGCCTCGTCACCGCGCGGCGGACGCGGATCATCGAGCTGCACCACCAGGGCAACCGGCGGGCCCGCGACGTGCTGCGCATCACCGGCGACCCGCCGCGGTTCATCGCGGCCATGCAGCTCGGGGTCACGCTCACCTCCCTGGGCATCGGCGCGCTCGGCGAGCACGCGCTCGCGGAGGCGCTCGATCCCGTCCTCGCCACCGCTGTCGCCGCCGCGATCGCGTACGCGCTCCTCTCCTTCTTCCACGTCGTCATCGGCGAGCTGGTGCCGAAGGGCGTCGCGCTCGGGCACTCGGAGGGGACGGCGCTCTGGGTCTCGGCGCCGGTGCGCGCCTTCTTCGCCATCTTCCGACCGGCGATCTGGGTGCTCCGCGTCTCGAGCGACGGCCTCCTGCGCCTCCTCGGGCTCGAGCCGCCCGGCGCGGAGCGCGAGGTGCACTCCGAGGCCGAGCTGCGGATGCTCGTCTCGCGCTCGACCCAGCAGGGCGAGATCGAGGAGGAGGAGCGCCAGATGATCGACAAGGTGTTCGTCTTCGGCGAGAAGCACGCGGCCGACGTGATGGTGGCCCGGCCCGACGTGGTCGCCGTCTCGGTCGACCTGCCCCCCGAGCAGGCGCTCGCGATCGTCCTCGACTCGCCCTACACGCGCTATCCGGTCTACCGGGAGTCGCTCGACGACATCGTCGGCGTCCTGCACGTCCGCGACCTCTTCACCGCGATCTACGAGCGCGGGATCGCGAACGTGCAGCTCGAGGAGCTGCTCCGTCCCGCCTACATCGTCCCGGAGACGAAGGAGCTCGCCTCCCTCCTGGAGGAGTTCCGCCGCACGAGCAACCACTTCGCGGTCGTCGTCGACGAGTACGGCGCCATGGTCGGCGTGGTCACGCTCGAGGACCTGCTCGAGGAGATCGTCGGCGAGATCGAGGACGAGTTCGACGTGCCCGAGCAGCAGATCGAGCAGGTGGACGAGGACAACTACCGGGTCGACGGCATGTTCCCGATCGACGCGTTCAACGAGCGCTTCGGCACCGACCTGCCCGAGGAGGACTTCCACACCGTCGCCGGGTTCGTGTTCGGCCAGCTCGGTCGCGCGCCGGAGCCCGGCGACGACGTCTCCTACGACGGGATGCGGTTCGACGTGCTCGAGGTGGCGGGCAACCGGATCGAGAAGATCGGCGTCACCTTCCTCGAGCGTCCCGCGCCGCGACGCTCGGGCGAGCTCGTCGACGACGACGAGCCCGAGTAGCCGGCGCTCCCCTGGGCTCCGCGCGGGCGTGCGTCCCTTGGGCGCCGGCGCGCGAGGAGCGTCAGCTCCGCGCGCGAACCTCGAGCTGCTCGATGCGGCCGTTCTCGATCGTCCAGGCGGCAAGCTCGTCGCGGGCGACGCAGTAGATGAGGTACGGCTTGCCCTGCCAGAGGCCGACGTTCTCGACGTCGGTGCGCGACGGCCGCGGCGGGGAGGAGAGGTGCGAGTGGAAGACCGCGAGCTCGTACCCGTCGTCCTCGAGGAACCACAGCTCCGGGTCGACCTCGAGCTCGAAGCGGTACGGCGAGGCGGCGGCGTTGCGGCCCCGCTCGTAGCGCTCGGCGACGCCGTCGCGCAGCACGACGAGCCCGCATGCCTCGTTCGGCGCCTCCTCTTGGGCGTGCGCGACGAGCTCGGCGCGCACGGCTGGCGGGATCACCACCACAAGGTGCGCTCCATGGAGCGCTCGACGTCGGTCGCGTCCCAGAAACCGGCCGACAGGTACTTCCAGCCGCCGTCGGCGAGCACGCACACGACGACGCCCTCATCGAGCTCGTGCGCGAGCTTCACGCCCGCGTGCACGACCGCCCCCGCGGACACGCCCGCGAAGATGCCCTCGCGGTCGAGCAGCGCCCGCACCCCGGCGACCGCCTCCTCGTTCGAGACGAGCAGCTTGCGGTCGAGCTTCGCCACGTCGAGGATCGGCGGCACGTAGCCGTCCTCGAGCGAGCGGAGGCCCATCACGGGATCGCCCGGCAGCGGCTCCGCCGCGGCGACGACCACATCCGGGAAGCTCTCGCGCAGCCGCTCACCCGTGCCCATCAGCGTGCCGCCCGTGCCGAGCCCCGCGACGAGGACGTCGACCCGGTCGAGCGCCTCGGCGATCTCGGCGCCGGTGCCCTCGTAGTGGGCGCGCGGATTCGCCGGGTTGGCGTACTGGAACGGCATGAAGAACCTCGGATCGCGCTCCGCCAGCTCGAGCGCGAGCCGGACGGCGCCGTTCGAGCCCTGGTCGGCGGGCGAGTCGACGATGCGCGCGCCGTAGAGGCGCAGCAGGCGCCGCCGCTCCTCCGTCGCGTTCTCCGGCATCACGCAGGTGAGCGGGTAGCCCTTCAGCTTCGCGATCAGCGCGAGAGAGATGCCGGTGTTGCCGCTCGTCGGCTCGAGCAGCTCGCGGCCCGGCTCGAGCTCGCCCGAGGCCTCCGCGGCTTCGATCATCGCCTTCGCGACCCGGTCCTTGATCGAGCCGGTCGGGTTCTGGCCCTCGAGCTTCGCGTACAGCCGCACCGACGGCTTCGGCGCAAGCCGCGTCAGCTCGACGAGCGGCGTGTTACCGACCAGCTCGAGGAGCGAGCCGGTGACCGCGGTCCTAGGCACCGCCGGCCATCGCCGGGAGCAGGATCACGGTCGCTCCCTCGCGCACGGGCGTCTCGAGCCCGTCCAGGGTGCGCACGTCCTCGCCCTCGACGTAGACGTTCACGAACGGGGCGAGGTCGCCGTCCTCGACGAGCTGCGAGCGCAGCCCGGGGAAGCGCGTCATCAGGTCCTCGAGCAGCTCGCGGACGGTGGCGCCGCTGGCGGTCACCTGCCGCTCGCCTCCGACCTGGGGGCGGAGGGTGGGCGGGATCCGGATGGTCGTCGTCATGCGTGCGCGGCCCCCGCGACGTCGGATGGGCGACCGGAGCAGAACTCAACGTAGTCGACGTACTCGGTGATGGTCGGGTTGTCGCCGCACACCGGGCAGCTCGGGTCGCGCCGGAGCGTCACCTCGCTGAACTCCGTCGAGAGCGCGTCGAACAGGAGCAGCCGACCGGCGAGCGTCTCGCCGATGCCGAGGCACAGCTTCAGCGCCTCGTTCGCCTGCAGCGAGCCGACGATCCCGGGCAGGACGCCGAGCACCCCACCCTCGGCGCAGCTCGGCGCCAGCTCCGGCGGGGGCGGCTGCGGGAACAGGCACCGGTAGCACGGACCCTCCTGCGGCTTGAACACCGTGACCTGGCCTTCGAAGCGGTAGATCGACCCGTGCACGACCGGGACGCCGTGCCAGATCGAGGCGTCGTTGACGAGGTAGCGAGTCGGGAAGTTGTCGGCGCCGTCGACGATCACGTCCCAGCCGTCGTCGAGGATCCGGTCGATGTTCTCGGAGGTGAGCCGCTCGAGGTAGGGGACCACCTCGACGTCCGGGTTGAGCGCCTGGATCGTCCGCTGCGCCGACTCGGCCTTCCACTCGCCGAGGGTCTGCGTCGAGTGCGCGATCTGGCGCTGCAGGTTCGTCTCGTCGACGCGGTCGTCGTCGACGATCCCGATCGTGCCGACGCCCGCGGCGGCGAGGTAGAGGGCGGCCGGGGAGCCGAGCCCGCCGGCGCCGATCAGGAGCACGCGCGAGTCGAGCAGCTTCAGCTGGCCCTCCTCGCCGACCTCCGGGATCAGCAGGTGGCGGCTGTAGCGCCGCCGCTTCGTCGCGTCGAGAGACTGGGGCACCTGCACCGGGAAGCCGTTGCGCTTCCAGTCGGTGAAGCCGCCGGCGAGCGAGGAGACGCGCTCGTAGCCCAGCTCCGCGAGCGTCTTCGCCGCGAACGCCGAGCGCGACCCGCCCGCGCAGTAGAGGACGACCGGCCGCGAGCGATCGGGAGCGACCTGCTCGATGCGGGACTCGAGGAACCCGCGCGGGACGTGCACCGCTCCGGGGATGTGGCCCTCGCTCCACTCGTCGCCCTCGCGCACGTCGACGAGGAGCGGCGGCTCGGTCGACGCGATCAGGTCGCGCGCCGCGGCGGCGTCGATCTCCTCGATCTCCGCCCTCACCTGCTGGAGAAGGTCGTGGTAGCTCGGCATGACTTTCACGAATATAGCGATGAGGCGCGGGTCTGCGCCCGGGCCGTTCGATCACCGGTACTCTCGCCGATGGATGAGCGCGCGTCCCCGTGCCCTCGAAGCGGTCCCCGGAGCGAGCGCGCGCGCCCGCGTCGTCGCCGTCGTCGCGGTCGCGGCGCTCGCCGCGGCGGCGGCCGTCGTCGGCGTCACGCTCTTGCAGACCCGCGGCGAGCGCACCGTCCCGGCCGGGGCGGTGAGCGAGCCTCGCGCCGGCTACCCGCCGCTCGAGCTCGACTTCGGCATCCGCGCCGACCCCGAGGCGCGCTCGCTGGCGCGGGCGCAGCAGCTCTACGATCGCGGCAAGGTGTCGGCGGCCGGCGCCGTCTTCCGCCGCTACCGCTCCCTCGAGGCGCAGATCGGCGCCGCCTTCGCCGCCTGGCGCCAGGGGGGAGGGCTCGACGCCCTGCGGCGGCTCGTGGCCGCCCACCCGCGCAGCGCGCTCGCGGAGCTCCACCTCGGGTGGGCGCTCTACTGGTCCGGCCGGAACGCCGACGCGGTCTCCGCCTGGACGCGGGCGGCGCGACTTCAGCCGGACTCGCCGTACGCGGTCTACGCCGAGGACGCGCTCCACCCGACGATGCCGATCCCGGGCCTGCCGCCGATCGTGACCGGGCTCTCGCTGCCTCGGGCGGTGGCGTCGCTGCCGGCCGCGGAGCAGCTGCGGGCGCTGCGCCGGGCGGCGGCGCGCCCCGACGCCCGCGCCAAGCTGCGCTACGGGCTCGCGCTCTGGAACCTCCGCCGCCCGCTCTCGGCGGAGCGGCAGCTCGCGGCTGCGGCGCGGCTTGCCCCCGACGACCCCGTCGCGCGCACCGCAGCCGCGGTCGGCGCCTTCTCGAAGGCGCAGCCCGCTCGCGCCTTCGGCCTCCTCGGGCCGCTCACGGGCGTCTTCCCCAAGGCGGCGGTGGTGCGGTTCCACCTGGGTCTCGTGCTCCTCTGGACGGGGGAGCGCGAGAAGGCGGCGCGGCAGCTCCGGCTCGCCGTCGCGGACGGCCCGCGGAGCATCTACGCGAGGCAGGCGCGGGTCCTGCTCGCGAGCCTGGCCAAGAGTAGGACGAACGGGGGATCGAGATGAGCCGAACGGCCCATGGCGCCCCGTCCGGGCCGCATGGCACATTGCTGCATCTTCCGATGTCGTGAGCCATGATACGAGCGGTTGGATCGGCGTCCTGCCAAGGGGGAGACGAGAGGTGAGCACACAGGTCGAGCAGGACGACGCGCCAGAGCCGGCCGCCGGCGTTCTCGGCGGCGAGGAGGCGCGCATGCTGATCGAGGCGGCCCAGGCCGCCGGTTCGGTGAGCGCGGAGGAGATCGCGCTCGCGCTCGACGAGCTCGACCTCGACGCGGGCCAGATCAACGACATCTACCGCGCGCTCGAGGAGATGCACGTGGAGGTGGTCGGCCTCGACGTCGAGGACGAGAAGGAGGAGCGGCGGCTCGGGGAAGAGGCGCGGGAGATGTCGACCGACGCGCTCCAGCTCTTCCTGAAGGACATCGGCAAAGTCGACCTGCTCACCGCGGCGCAGGAGGTCGAGCTGGCGAAGCGGATCGAGCGCGGCGACCACCGGGCGAAGCAGGCGATGGTGGAGGCGAACCTCCGCCTCGTCGTCTCGATCGCGAAGCGCTACCGCAACCAGGGGCTCCCGTTCCTCGACCTGATCCAGGAGGGGACGATCGGGCTCGTCCGGGCGGCCGAGAAGTTCGACTACCGCAAGGGCTTCAAGTTCTCGACCTACGCGACCTGGTGGATCCGCCAGGCGGTCGCGCGCGCGCTCGCCGACAAGGCGCGGACGATCCGCATGCCCGTGCACGTGGTCGAGAAACTGAACAAGATCGTCCGCTCGGAGCGCAAGCTGCGCGCGGAGCTGTGCCGTGAGCCGACGCCGGCCGAGATCGCGGCCGAGCTCGATCTCCCGGTCGAGGAGGTGGTTCAGATCCTGCGCCACGCCCAGGCGCCGGTGTCGCTCGAGAAGCCGGTCGGCGACGAGGAGGAGTCCGAGTTCGGCCACTTCCTCACCGACGAGAACGCTCTCCCGCCGGACGAGGCGGCGGAGACCGCGATGCGCAAGGAGACGCTGCGGCGGATCCTCGGCACGCTCTCCCAGCGGGAGCGGCGCGTGCTCGAGCTGCGCTACGGGCTCGACGGGGAGCATCCGCGGACGCTCGACGAGGTCGGCCGGGCCTTCAACGTCACGCGCGAGCGGATCCGCCAGATCGAGAACCAGAGCCTGAAGAAGCTGCGCGCGCTGGCGGAGTCGCACGCCCTCCAGGACGTGGCGTAGCCCGGCATCTTCGAACGTTCGACGGGAGACCAGCGTCTCGGGACGCCGCGCGCGCCGGCCGCGTCGCGGCCGGGAGGATGTTCCGCGTAGAGTCTTGTCCCGTGGACTCCACGCAGCGCGCCGAGCTCGCTGAGCTGATCGCCATCCCGAGCGTGAGCGCCGACCCGGCGCACCGCGACGACGTCAAGCGCGCCGGCGAGTGGGTCTGCGAGCGCATCCGCCGGATCGGGGGCACCGCGGAGCTCGCTCCGTTCGGCGAAAAGGAGCTCGCGCTCGGCGAGATCCCGGCGTCCACCGACCCGGCGAACGCGCCCACCGTCCTCTGCTACGGGCACTTCGACGTGCAGCCGCCCGCGCCGCTCGAGCGCTGGGAGAGCGATCCCTTCGAGCTCTCGATCCGCGGCGAGTGGGCGTACGGGCGCGGCGTCACCGACGACAAGGGCCAGCTCTGGATCCTGCTGCGCGCCGCGCAGCGGCTCGTCGAGGCAGGCGCGCTGCCCGTCAACCTCCGCTTCGCGTGCGACGGGGAGGAGGAGATCGGCGGTCGCACGATCGTCGACTACCTCGCCGCCGACGGCCGCGGCGCGGACGCCGCGATCATCTTCGACGGCGGCATGCTCCGCCGCGACCTGCCGGTGTTCGAGCTGGCGACGCGAGGCTTGATCGCCTTCGACGTGAACGTCCGCACCGGCGAGCGCGACCTCCACTCCGGCATGTACGGCGGCGCCGCGCTGAACGCGATCCACGTCCTGATGCGCTGCTTCGAGGCGGTGCTCGCCGGGCCGGACGGTCGCCTGCCCGAGCCGCTGCGGCAGGGGATCGCCCCGCCGACCGCGGAGGAGCTCGAGGCGTGGGCGGCGCTGCCGCCGGGCGCCGACGAGCTGCGCGGCCAGGGGGCGCGGCCGCTCGACGCGAAGGCCGAGGAGGAGTTCTACCTGCGCACCTGGGCGGAGCCGTCCGCCGACGTGAACGGGATCCTCGGCGGCAAGCCGGGGCTGCGCAACACGACGCTCTCGGTCGAGGCGTCCGGTGAGCTCACGATCCGGCTCGCGCCCGGCCAGGACGTGGAGACGATCGGCGCGGCGGCGGAGCGGCTCCTGCGCGAGGCGGCCCCGCCGGGCGCCGAGGTGGACGTGCGCTGGAGCGGCTCGCCGCCCGGGCTCGTGCGCCCCGACGCGCCCGCGATCCGGCTCGGGCTCGACGCGTTCGAGCGGGCGCTCGGCGTCCGGCCGCTGCTCGTCCGCACGGGCGGGACGCTGCCGATCATGCCCGCGCTCGCCGACAAGGGCATCCCGACCATCCTCACCGGCTTCGGCCTGCCCGAGTCGAACGTCCACTCGCCGAACGAGCGCTTCCTCGTCCGCTACTTCGAGCAGGGGATCGCCGCGGCCGCCGAGCTGTACACCGCCCTTGGCGCCTTGCGCTAGCCGGGCAAGGCGGCATCCTTCCGCATACCCGGATGGAGCGAGGTCGGCGGAGTGAGTGAGGACGAGGCACGTGCGGCGTTCGCCGCGCTGACGGAGCTCGAGCAGCGGCGAGACGAGACGCTGCGTCGCCGGCTCGCCGCCGCCGAGGAGCGGCTCACGCGCCTCTCCGCGCAGGAGCTCGAGCTGGCGCAGCGCGCGGCGGAGCTGGGCCGGCGGGAGGACGAGCTGCTCGAGGCTCGGCGGGCGCTCGGCGAGCGCGAGGACGAGCTGCGCCGCCGCGAGGAGCGGCTGACCGAGCTCGAGCGGCGCGCGGAGGCGGTCCTGGCGCGCGAGGAGGCCGTGCGCGCCCGGGAGCTCGAGGTCGGCGAGCGCGAGGCGCAGGCGACGGTCCGGATGGAGCTCGCGGCGCGCGCCGAGGAGAGCCTCGCCGAGCGGGAGGCGGCGCTCGCCGAAGCCGAGCGGCGGCTGCCGGCCTTCGAGCGCTGGAGCGTCGAGCTCGCGCGGCGCGAGGAGGAGGTGACTCAGCTCGAGCAGCGCGCGGCCCGCGCGGTGCAGGCGGCCAACGAGCGCGCGGCCGAGGTGGCGCGGGAGGTGCGCGTGCTCGCGCAGCAGCGAGCGCGGCTCGAGCCGCGCCTCGCCGCGCTCGCGCGCCGCGAGGCCGAGGTCGAGCAGCGGGAGGAGGAGGCGCGGCGCCGCGAGGAGCACCTCGCCCAGCTCGCGGCCACGCTCGGCGAGCGCGCCGCGGTGCTTGCGAGCGAGGAGTCGCGCGTCGCGCAGCGGGAGCGGGTCGCGCGCGCGCTCGACGGGCGCGTCGAGGAGCTCGACCGGCGGGAGGCCGAGCTGGAGCGGCGCGCCGCCGAGCTCGAGGCGCTGGCCGCCGAGCTGGAGCAGCGAAGCCGCTGGGCTGCGGCCGCCGAGGAGGCGGTCGGGCGGCGCGAGCGGGAGGCGGCCGCGGAGGAGGCCCGGCTCGCGGCGGCCGCGGCTCGGCAGGAGCAGCGGGAGCGGGAGCTGCGCGACCGGGAGCTCGCCGCGGACGAACGAGAGCGGCGGCTGCTCGCGGCCGAGGAAGACCTGCTGCGGCGAACGATCGCCGGCGGGCGGCGCCGGTAGGCGCCTATGCGGTCAGCGCCGGCGCCGCGGCCTCGTGGTCGCAGTGCAGCCAGGCGTGACCGAACTCGCGCATCGCGTCGATGATGGGCAGCAGCGCGACGCCCTTCTCGGTGAGCTCGTACTCGACCCGCGGCGGCGACTCGGCGTAGCTGCGCCGGACGACGATGCCGTCGTTCTCGAGCGCGCGCAACCGCTCCGCGAGCGTGCGGGGGCTGATCCCGTGGCAGGAGCGCTCGAGCTCGGAGAAGCGGCGCGGCCCCTCCGACAGGTCGTGGACGAGCAGAGCCGTCCATTTCGCGCCGATGATCTCGGCGCAGGCGGCGACCGCGCACGTCGTCGCCTCGTGGACGGGGTTCATCGTCCTCGTCATGCCCCTGAGTGTACTCCCCAGGTCCGGCTCGGCCACGTCCCGGCCGGGCATGCTCAGCGGGGTGCTGCCGGTCTCGGCGAGCAGAAACGCACAGCGGCGCCTGCGCGAGAAGCGCGCGCCGCGAAGCGGTGCGAAGGGAACACCGGTCGAGCCGGCTAGCCCGGCTCGACCCGGAACGGAGATGGGCAGGCGTCGAGCTTCGGGATCGCGAAGCGGGCGATCGTGCCGAAGCCCTCGGCGGGCTTGCACGCCTGCGCGACGCCCGCGTCGCACGCCACCGACAGGAAGACGAACGCGTCCTCCATCGTGAAGCCGTGCTCGTCCACGAGCAGCCTCGCCGCCTCCTCG
>JADGHP010000155.1 GCA_019683855.1 Thermoleophilia bacterium | reverse complement strand
TGGTAGAGCGGGTAGAGCAGGACGCTCCGCCCGGCGACGGTCACCCGCTGCTCCTGGCCGTGCACGCGCGTGATGCCGACGGGCCGCCCCGAGAGGAGCTTGGTGGCGAAGTTGCCGAGCGTCGCGATCACCGTCGGCTGGATCAGCTCGATCTGCCGGTAGAGGTGCGGCTCGCACGCCTCGATCTCGTCCGGCTGCGGGTCGCGGTTGCCGGGAGGGCGGCATTTCAGGACATTCGCCACGAAGACGTCCTCGCGGCGCAGGCCGACGCCGGCGAGCAGGCGGTCGAGCAGCTTCCCGGCCTGGCCGACGAACGGGAGGCCCTGCTTGTCCTCGTGGAAGCCGGGCGCCTCGCCGACGAACATGAGCTCCGCGTGCGGGTTGCCGGAGCCGAACACGACCTGCGTCCGCCCCTGCGCGAGCCGGCAGCGCGTGCACCCCGCGACCGACGCGGCATAGGCCTGGAGGTCGTCGACGCGATCGACCGGGAGCGCGCTCACGAGGAGCGAGTGTACGACGCGCACCCGACGGACTCGAGCCGCGTGCCCGACGCTAGTGGCCGCAACCGCAGGAGCCGCCACAGCAGCCCCCGCCCCCACCGCCGACGCGCGCCGGCTTGGAGGCGCCGTGGACGGCGAAGGTGGAGAACTGCCGCGACACGTTCGCGGACGCGCAGTCCGGGCACGCGACCTGCTCGTCGCCGCGGACGAGCTCCTCGAAGTGCGACTCGCACTCCATGCAGACGTACTCGTAGATCGGCATCGGCCCGAGTCTACCTCCCAGCCGCACGGGGCGAGTGGTTCCTCCACCCGTCCGCTTCGGACACGTCCGGTACCTGGTACCGGACGTGTCCTGACGGGCCATGTCCGTCGCTCGACGCTCACGCTTGGCCGCGGATGCACGCTCGGAGTACACTCGCGGGTGCCCGGCATCCGCTACGGAGCTGGAGCTGCGAATGATCGAGCGAATCCGCGTGATCGGCTCGGGCCGCGTCGGCTCGGCCCTCGCCGCCCGCCTGCGCGAGCGGGGCGTCGCCGTGGACGGCGGCGAGCCCGACCTCGTCCTCCTCTGCGTCCCCGACGCGGCGATCGCCGAGACGGCGCGAGGCATCGCGCCGGGGCCGTGGGTGGCGCACGTGAGCGGCGCCACCCCGCTCGCCGCGCTCGACCCGCACGCGCGCCGCTTCTCCGTCCACCCGCTCATGACCTTCACGCGCACGGGCGGCCCGGATCGGCTCAGGGCGGCGCAGCTCGACGGCGCGTGGGCCGCGGTCACCGGCGAGACCGAGGAGGCGCTCGCGGCGGCGCGGTGGCTCGCGAGGACGCTCGGGCTGCGCCCGTTCGAGCTCGCCGACGGCAAGCGGACGCTCTACCACGCCGGCGCGGTCTTCGCCTCCAACTACCTCGTCACGCTGGAGCGGGCGGCGGCGCGGCTCGTCGAGGCGGCGGGCGCGCCGCGGGAGGCGCTCGTGCCGCTGATGGAGCGCACGATCGAGGGCGGCTTCGAGCTGACGGGGCCGATCGCGCGCGGCGACTGGGGCACGGTGGAGGCGCACCGCGCGGCGATCCGGGAGGCCCGGCCGGAGCTCGAGGAACTGTACGAGACGCTCGCGGAGGCGACGGTGATGCTGCGGTGATCGTCGCGCGCACGATCGCGGAGCTGCGCCGCGCGCGCTCCGAGCTCGGCGGGAGCGTCGGGCTCGCGCCGACGATGGGCGCCTTCCACGCCGGGCACCTCGCCCTGTTCGAGGCCGCGCGCGCCGAGAACGACGCGGTCGTCGTCTCGCTGTTCGTCAACCCGACCCAGTTCGACGACCCGTCCGACCTCTCCGCCTACCCGCGCGACGAGGCGCGCGACCTGCGCCTGGCCGGGGAGGCCGGGGTCGACGTCGTCTTCGCCCCCGCCGTGGAGGAGCTGTACCCGGAGGGCTTCCAGACGTGGGTGGAGGTCGCGGAGGCGTCGCGCGGGCTCGAGGGCGAGGCGCGCCCCGGCCACTTCCGCGGCGTCGCGACCGTCTGCCTCAAGCTCTTCAACCTCGTCCGGCCCGACCGCGCCTACTTCGGGCAGAAGGACGCCCAGCAGCTCGCGGTCGTGCGCCGGCTCGTGCGCGACCTCGACCTCGAGCTCGAGATCCGCGCCGTGCCGACCGTCCGCGACGCGGACGGCCTCGCCCTCTCCTCCCGCAACGTCCGCCTCTCGCCGGAGGAGCGCGCGCGGGCGCTCGCCCTCCCCTCCGCCCTGCGCGAGGGCGCCGAGGCCTACCGGCGCGGCGGCGACCCGGTTGAGGCCGCCCGCGCGGCGCTGGACGGGCTCCCCGTCGACTACGTCTCCCTGCTCGACCTCGGCGACGCGCTCGTGCTCGCCGCCGCCGCCCGCGTCGGCTCGACGCGGCTGATCGACAACGTCCTCCTGGAAGGAGCGCTCACATGAGCGAGAAGCCCCCACGCTACGCCTCCTGGACCGCGGGCAAGCTGCCGCTGCCGGAGCTCGCGGAGATGAAGCGCCGCGGCGACCGGATCGTCATGGTCACCGCCTACGACGCCCCGAGCGGCCGCCTCGCCGACGCAGCCGGGGTCGACCTGATCCTCGTCGGCGACTCGTCGGGCATGGTGGTGCACGGCCGCGAGAGCACGGTCCCGGTCAGCCTCGAGGAGATCCTCTACATGACGCAGTGGGTGACCCGCGGGGCGAGGCGGCCGCTCGTGGTCGCGGACATGCCGTTCGGCAGCTACGAGGTCTCGAACGAGCAGGCGGTCGCGAACGCGGTGCGGCTCGTGAAGGAGGGCGGCGCGGACGCGGTCAAGCTCGAGCGCGGCGGCACCTCGGTCGCTCGCGCGCGCGCCATCGTCGAGGCCGGGATTCCGGTGATGGGCCACGTGGGCCTGACCCCGCAGACGGCGACGGTGCTGGGCGGCTTCAAGGCGCAGGGCCGGACGGCGCAGCGGGCGAAGGAGCTCCTCGACGACGCGCTCGCGCTCCAGGAGGCCGGCTGCTTCGCGATCGTGCTCGAGGCGGTGCCGCCGGCGGTGGCGCGCGCGGTGACGCGGGCGCTCGCCGTGCCGACGATCGGGATCGGCGCGGGCGGCGACACCGACGGGCAGGTGCTCGTATGGCACGACATGCTCGGCTTCTACGAGGGTCGCGCGCCGCGGTTCGTGAAGCGGTACGCCGATCTCGGCGAGGTGATCACCGAGGCGCTCGCCCGCTACGCCGAGGAGGTGCGCAGCGGCGCCTTCCCGGAGGAGCGGCACACCTACGCGATGCCCGAGGAGGAGCTCGCCGCGTTCGAGGCGGCCTTGGAGGCGTAGCCGCCGAGGCAGACCGCCGGGCTACAGGCTCGTCGCGGCGACGACGAGCGCCGGGAACGCGGCCGCGAGCGCGACCGTGGCCGCGGCGCGCGCCCACGTCCAGCCGTGGACGGCGCGGACGCCGACGACGAGCAGCCACGCGCACCAGAGGAAGGCGGCGTCGAGGAGCCCGCCGAAGACGGCGTCGCCGCGGCCGTAGTCGTTGCCGCCGGTGCGGAAGAGGTCCTCGCCGTAGACCGCGATCCGGACCGGCCACAGCGTGACGAGCGTAAGCGCGAGCGGCGCAGCCGAGAGCGCGAGCAGGTGGCGCGCGCGGCGGTAGCTGCCGAGGCTGCCGAGCCGGCGAGCGGCGCCGTAGAGCAACCCTCCGCCCAGCCAGTAGGCGGCGAGGGCGTAGAACGCGCCGCCGATGAACGCCCACACGGGGATGAGCGCGACCGAGAACGAGGCGTCGTTGAGCAGGTGGCGCGCGACGGGCGTCGCGAGCACGCCCGCGATCCCGGCGGTGCCGGCGAGCGCGGCGAGGGGCTCTTGCCGCGCCGCGGAGGCGTCGTCCGAGTCGTCCCGCAGCGAGATGAAGACGGCGCGCGGCGCGACGAGGACGGCCGCGGCGCGCAGCCACCAGTTCCGCTCGAGCGCTGAGGGCCGAGACGCAGCGTCGACGCTCACCCCGGCAGCGTAGCGGCGGCCGCGGGGAGCGTCCCGGTGACGCCGAGGCCGAGCAAGGCCGAGCGGGGGTCGAGCCGGCGGAGCGGGCCGCGGGGCGGCGGGCGCAGCCGCGCGAGGCCCTGCTCCGTCGACCGACGCGCCGGCAGCAGCACGGACGGCCCGCGCCCGACGGCGTCAACCCG
>JADGHP010000154.1 GCA_019683855.1 Thermoleophilia bacterium | reverse complement strand
GGCGCGGGGGCCTTGTGGGTCTCCCCCGCGCGCGCCCGGTCGGTGAGGTCGGGCGCGGGCGGGGGGGGGGCGGGCGCGCGAGGAAGGGGCGATGGCGCTCCTCGTCGCGATCCTGCTCGCGCTGCTCGTCCTCCCCTCCCCGTGGGGATGGGTGCTCGTCGGGGCCGCGGCGGCGTACGAGGCGGTGTCCACGTGGCTCGGGTGGCGCTGGAGCCGCCGCGGGCCGTCGGTCGTGGGCTCGGCCGCGCTCGTCGGCTCCCCCGCTCGCGTCGTCGAGGAGTGCCGGCCGGATGGCTGGGTCGAGGTGCGGGGCGAGCGCTGGCGCGCCCGCTGCGAGGACGGCGCCGACGCCGGGGAGCTCGTGTGCGTGGTCGCGGTCGAGGGCCTGACGCTCGTCGTCGAGCGCCGGTAGCGCGTACCCGGCGTCAGCCGGGGCCGATGCCGAGCAGGGAGCCGAGCCCCGCGCTGATCGCGGCGATGATCATGCCCGCGAAGGTGACGATCCCGAGCGCGCGCACGAACGTGTCCTCGAAGAAGCGCCAGCGCAGGAAGGCGAGCGCCAGCAGCTCGAAGCCGACTACCGCGATCGCGAAGAAGAGGGCGACCTGGTAGTGGGGGATGAGGAAGGGCAGCGTGTGCAGGATCCCGCCGACGAACGTGCCGCCCCCGGTGATCGTGCCGCGGACGAGCGGGTTGCCGCGGCCGGTCAGCTCGCCGGTGTCGGAGAGCCCCTCCGAGAAGCCCATGCTCACGCCGGCGCCGATCGCGGTCGCGAGCCCGGCGATGAAGGCGTAGCGCGTGTTGTGCGACGCGAGCGCGATCGAGAAGATCGGCGCCAGCGTCGACAGCGAGCCGTCGACGAGCCCCACCATGGCTGGCTGCACCCGCTGCAGGAGGAACTGATGCTCGTGCGTCACCGTGATGTAGAGTGTATCAAATAAGCTGCAAGTCGGTAGAGCATAAGGAAGCCCTGACAAGCGAGGTCAGGAGCGCCTGACGTGCGGCTCAGGATGACGATCGAGTACGACGGCACGCCGTTCCACGGCTGGGCGGCGCAGCCTGGGCTGCCCACGGTGGAGGGGGCGCTGCGGGAGGCGCTCGCGAGCACGTTCTCCTCCTTCGACGGTCTCGCGGTCGCCGGGCGGACGGACACCGGCGTGCACGCGCTCGCGAACGTCGTCTCGGTCGACGTCGAGGGCGGGCCGCCTCCCGAGCGCGCGGCTCGTGCGCTCAACACCCGGCTGCCCGACGCCGTCTCGGTGGTCGACGCCACGGCTGCGCCGGAGAGCTTCCATGCGCGGTTCTCGGCGCGGGCGCGCAGCTACCGCTACCGCCTGTTCACCCGGCAGACTCCGTCCCCGTTCGAGCGGCACCGCAGTTGGTGGGTGCCGCGCCGGCTCGACGAGGAGCGGCTCGCCGCCGCCGCGGCGCTGCTCTGCGGCGAGCACGACTTCCGCGCGTTCACTCCGACGAGGACGCAGCACGGCGTGTTCGTCCGCGTCGTGGAGCGGGCGGAGTGGATCCGGCGAGGAGACCATCTCGACTTCGAGATCACCGCCGACAGCTACCTGCGCCACATGGTGCGGAGCCTCGTCGGCACGATGCTCGAGCTCGAGCCCGACGCGATCGCCGGCCTGCTCGAGGGCCGCCCTCGTGCGGAGGCCGGCACGACCGCGCCGCCGTGGGGCCTCTACCTCGTCTCGGTCTCCTACTGAGCGCGCGGCGTCGCGGCTGGGAACCGCGGACGGCGCGGATACGATCAGGCGCGTGGCGGGAGCGCGCTCTCCGGTCGTCCTCTTCGACCTCGACGGGACGGTGATCGACTCCGGCGCGATCATCCTCGCGTCGATGCGACACGCGACCCGCCAGGTGCTCGGGCGCGACTACTCGGACGAGGAGCTGCTGCAGGCCGTCGGCGGCCCGGGCCTCGAGGCGCAGATGGCGGCGCTCGCGCCGGAGCACGTCGACACGCTCGTCCGCGTCTACCGGGAGCACAACGAGCCGCTGCACGACGAGCTCGAGGCGTGCGCCGGCATGGACGAGGTGCTCGTCAGGCTGCGCGAGACGGGCCGCCGGCTCGGGATCGTCACGGCGAAACGGCGCGCCACGGTCGAGCTCGCGTTCCGGCGCGTCCGGCTCGGCCACCTGTTCGAGACGATCGTCGGCGGCGACGAGACCGAGCACCACAAGCCGCACCCCGAGCCGCTGCTCGTGGCCGCGCGGCGGCTCGGCATCCGCCCCGAGAGCGCCGCCTACGTCGGCGACTCCCCCTTCGACGTCCGTGCTGCGAAGGCCGCCGGGATGCGCGCGATCGCCGTCACGTGGGGGCGGATCCACGGGCGGGCGCGGCTCGAGGCGGAGGAGCCGGACGCCGTCGTCGACTCGCCCGAGGAGCTGCTCGAGCATGTCTGAGGCCGCTCGCGATCCCGTCCGCCGGGCCGCCGAGCTGCGCGACCTGCTCCAGCGCGCGCAGGTCGCCTACTACGTCGACGACGCGCCGATCATGGACGACGCCGCCTACGACGCGCTCTACGACGAGCTCGTCGCGATCGAGTCCGCCCACCCCGAGCTCGTGACGCCGGACTCGCCGACGCAGCGCGTGGGCGCGCCGCCCTCCGAGCGGTTCCGCAAGGTGGCGCACCTGTCGCCGATGGGCTCGCTCGAGAAGGTCACCACCGAGGAGGCGGCCCGCAAGTGGGCCGAGGACGTGCGCAAGCGGCTCGGCGGCGACGAGCCCGTCGCCTTCGTGCTCGAGCCGAAGATCGACGGCTCCGCGATCAACCTCGTCTACGAGCACGGCGTCTTCGTGCGCGGCGAGACCCGCGGCGACGGGATCGAGGGGGAGGACGTGACGCCGAACCTGCGCACGATCCGCGCCATCCCGCTGCGGATGCTCCTCCGGGAGGGCGAGCAGCCGCCGCCGCTGCTCGAGGTGCGCGGCGAGGTGTACATGCCGCTCGCGGGCTTCCGCGCCGCGAACGAGCGGCTCGTGCGGGAGGGGAAGCCGACCTGGCCGAACCCGCGCAACGCGGCGGCGGGCTCGCTCCGGCAGAAGGACTCCTCGATCACGGCGCAGCGGCCGCTCTCGATCTGGGTGTACGGCACCGGCGCGCGCGAGGGCCTCGACCACCTCGCCACGCACTGGGAGACGCTGCGCTGGCTCCGGGAGCACGGCTTCCCGACGAACCCGTACGCGGAACGGGTGGAGTCGATCGAGGAGGCGGTCGAGCGCTGCCGCGCGTGGGAGACGCGCCGGGCGGAGCTCGACTACGAGATCGACGGCATCGTGATCAAGATCGACTCGTTCGAGCAGCAGGCGAGGCTCGGCGCGCTCCACGGCCGGCCGCGCTGGGCCCGCGCGTTCAAGTGGGCGCCGATGACCGCCGTGACGCGCCTGAACCGGATCATGATCCGCGTCGGCCGCACGGGCGCGCTCAACCCGTGGGCGCTGCTGGAGCCGGTCGAGGTCGGCGGCGTCACCGTCTCGCGCGCGACGCTCCACAACGAGGAGGACATCAACCGCAAGGACATCCGCGAAGGCGACGACGTCATCGTCCAGCGCGCCGGCGACGTGATCCCGCAGGTCGTCGGGCCCGCGGGGCCGCACCGGCCGGGCACGAAGCCGTTCCGGATGCCGACGCACTGCCCGCTCTGCGGCGCCGAGGTCGTCAAGCCGGAGGGGGAGGCGATGCACCGCTGCCCCAACCGCGCCTGCCCCTCGCGCGGGCTCGAGACGCTCAACAACTGGGTGATGGCCGCGGCCGACATCGACGGCGTCGGCGAGCAGACGGTGCGCCGGCTCTGGGATCTCGGGCTCGTACGCTCGGTCCCGGACCTCTACCGGCTGACGCCGGAGCAGCTCATGGAGCTCGAGGGCTTCGGCGAGGTCTCCGCGGGCAACGCGATCGCCGCGATCGAGGCGTCCAAGCGGACGGTCACCTTCTCGCGCGTGCTCTACGGGCTCAACATCCCCGATGTCGGCTGGGTGACGGCGCAAACGCTCGCGCGCCACTTCGGCGACGTCGAGCGGCTGATGAACGCGACGCAAGAGGAGCTGCAGGCCGTGGAGGGGATCGGGCCCGAGCGGGCGGAGGCGATCGTCGAGTGGTTCCGCGACGAGGACAATCGCCGGCTCGTCGACGAGCTGCGCGAGCTCGGCCTCCGCCTCGAGCTCGCCGAGGAGGAGCGCCCCA
>JADGHP010000153.1 GCA_019683855.1 Thermoleophilia bacterium | reverse complement strand
GCGCCGTAGCGCTTCTCGCGCACGCGCGCCTTCTTGCCGACGCGGCCGCGCAGGTAGTAGAGCTTCGCGCGCTTCACGTCCCCGATCGCGACCACCTCGATCTTCTCGATCTTCGGCGAGTGGAGCGGGAACGTGCGCTCGACCCCGACGCCGAACGACTGCTTGCGGACGGTGAACGTCTCGCGCACGCCGGAGCCCTGGCGCTTGATCACGATCCCCTCGAACACCTGGACGCGGCGGCGCTGGCCCTCGATCACCTGGAAGTGCACGCGCACGGTGTCGCCCGCCTTGAAGCGAGGCACGGTGCGCAGCTGGGCGCGCTCGATCGACTCGATGACGTTGCTCATGGGAAGGATCGGCCCGCGGCCGACGGGGAAGGTTAGCGGAAGCCGATCCGATTGGGCGGCCAGTACACGAAGAAGACCTCGCCGATCAGGTTCGCGCGCGGGACGGCGCCCCACTCGCGCGAGTCGCACGACTGGGCGCGGTTGTCGCCCATGAAGAAGTACTCGCCCTCCGGCACCGTCCACGTCTTGTTGAAATGGGCCGTGTCCGCCAGGCGCCGGCTCGGCTGGATGTACGGCTCGTTCAGCCTCAGCCACCGCTGCGTGTGCGGCCGCTGGATCCAGATGAAGCCGTGGCCGTCCTCGCGCACCTTCTCGCCGGGCAGGCCGATCAGCCGCTTGACGAACGTGCCGCCCTCGCCGCAGCGCGCGGCCGCGTCCGGCGGCGTCTTGAAGACGATGATCTCGCCACGGCGCGGGTCGCGGAAGTGGTAGATGAACCGGTTGGCGAGCACCCGGTCGCTGAAGCTCGCCTCGCAGCCCCCCGCCGGCCGGGCGCAGTGCAGGGTCGGCTCCATCGACGAGGACGGGATCCGGTACGGGTTCACGACCCACGCCTTGAGCGCGAGCACGATCAGCACCGCCCCGGCGATCGTCAGCAGCCAGTCGAGGACGACCCGGACGCCGTGAGGGAGCCCCGGGAAGAGGCGGCGGAGCGGGTCCCTCACCCGCGCGCCACCATCTGTCGTCTCCAGGCCTCGATCCGCGCGTGGTCGCCGGAGAGCAGCACCTCCGGCACCTTCCAGCCGCGGAACTCGGCGGGGCGCGTGTACTGCGGGTACTCGAGGCCGCCCCCCAGCTCCTCCGAGAAGCTCTCCAGCTCGCCCGAGCCCTCCGCGAGCGCGCCCGGCAGCCGCCGCGCCACCGCGTCGAGCACGACCATCGCGGGCAGGTCGCCGTTCGAGAGCACGTACGGGCCGATCGAGATCGCGTCCGTGGCGAGGTGCTGCACGATGCGCTCGTCGAACCCCTCGAAGCGGGAGGAGAGGAGCGTCAGCGCCGGCTCGCGAGCCAGCTCCTCGACGAGCGCCTGCGTCAGCGGGCGGCCCTTCGGCGTGAGCGCGATCACGGGCTGCTTCGGCGCGCCGCCGTAGGCGGCGTCGAGCGCGGCCGCCACGACGTCCACGCGCAGCACCATCCCCGCTCCGCCGCCGTACGGCTCGTCGTCCACCTGGCCGCCCCGGAGCGGCGTCGTGTCGCGGTAGTTGAACAGACGCAGCTCGAGCTCGCCGCCGAGCACGGACGCGAGCGGCCGCTGCTCGGTCAGCCACGCGAACGCGTGCGGGACGAGGGTGAAGACGTCGATGCGCACTCGTGATCGAACGGGACGTTATTCGGGATCGGCGAAGCCTGATGCGACAACGATTCGCCCGCCCTCGAGATCCACCTGCTGCACGCATGCGCCGACGAGCGGCAGCGACACGCCGGTGTCCAGCTCGAGCACGTCGTTGGCAGGGTAGTCGACGACGTCGCGCACCCGCCCCAGCACGCGTCCCCCCTCCTCCTCGACGAGGAGCCCGACGAGCTGGAAGACGTAGTAGGCGTCCTCCTCCTCGAGCGGCGGCAGCGTCTCGCGCGGCACCGCGAGCTCGGCGCCCCGCTCGACGCGCCGGTCGAGGCGGATCACCGGGCGGCCGCCCGCGCCGCGCTTCGAGGAGACGACGGTCGCCGGCGCTCCCTCGACGTACAGCGTCGCGCCCTCGGCGAACGTCTCCGGCCGCTCGCTCGCGCCCTCGACGACGAACGAGCCGTCGAGCCCGTGGGGGCGGCCGACGCGACCGACGGGTACGAGGTCAGGCGCCGACGGCAAGCGTCTCGAAGTGCGCGATCGCGTCCTCGCGCCGCGCCCGCGGCGGTGGCGCCCCCTCGTACACGGTGCGGCGGTGCTGGAGGTCGAGCGTCCAGTAGGCGCCGGGCTCGTCCTCGTAGGGCATGCCGACGCTGCCGGAGTTGACGACGCGCACGCCGGCGACCGTCCGCTCGAACTGCGTGTGCGTGTGCCCGCAGACGACGACGTCCGCCTCGACGCCGGCGAGGAGGGGCGCGATCCGCTCCTCGGGCGTGCGCTCGGTGAAGACGTCGAGGTCGTTGCGCGGGGAGGCGTGGCAGAAGAGCACGCGCCCGACGCCATCGACGTCCAGCTCGAGCCGCTCCGGTAAGCCGTGCAGGAAGGCGATCTGCTCCTCGCTCAGGCGCGCCCGCGTCGGCTCGATCACCTCGGGCGGGACGATCCCCTCCTCGCCCGGGGTCAGCTCCCGATCGGCGTTGCCGCGCACCCACAGGACCCGGTCGCCGAGCGCGCGCAGCCGCTCGAGCGTCTCCGCCGGGCGGTCGCCGCCCGCGGCGACGTCGCCGCCGACGACGATCGTCGCCTCGTCGGGGATCTCCGCGAGCACCGCTTCGAGCGCGCGCAGGTTCCCGTGCACGTCGTAGAGCGTGGCGATCATCCGACGATCTCGAGCTGGAGGCGCCTCCCCGCGGCGGCGCCGCCCGCGCGGACGACGGTGCGCAGCGAGCGCGCGAGCCGCCCCTGCCGGCCGATCACCTTCCCCACGTCCCCTTCGGCGACGTGCAGCCGCAGCAGGAGCGACCCGTCCTCGAGCTCGACCTGCTCGACGCGCACCGCCTCCGGCTCGTCGACGAGCCGGCGGGCGAGCTCGGCGAGCAGCTCGCGCATCTCTACGCGATGCCCTTCGCCTTCAGGAGCCGCGCCACCGCCTCGGTCGGCTGCGCGCCCTTGGCGAGCCAGCCGCGGACTTTCTCCTCGTCGAGCTCGATGACCGACGGCTCGGTCTGGGGGTTGTAGCGACCGACGATCTCGATGAACCTGCCGTCGCGCGGCGAGCGCGAGTCGGCGGCGACGACGCGGTAGATCGGGTTCTTCTTCGAGCCGACCCGCGTCAGCCTCAGTTTGACTGCCATCTGCCTACTTTCTCGCTTTCTTGCGTCGCTTGGACCTCGACTTGCGCGTCGCGCTCGGGCGCGGCGCCCCCTGCACGGGCAGGCCGCCCGCCGCGGGCATCCCCGGCAGCGACGGCATCTTGCCCGATCCCATCATCTTCATCATCTTCGCCATCTGCTTCCGGGCCTCGATGAGCTGGTTCACCTGCGTCACCGTGGTGCCGGAGCCGGCGGCGATCCGCTTGCGCCGGGAGCCGTCGATGACGTGCGGCACCCGCCGCTCGTGCGGCGTCATCGAGAGGATGATCGCCTCGACGCGGGCGAGCTCGCGCTCGTTCACCTGGTCGAGCCCGCCGAGCTGCCCGCCGAAGCCGGGGATGAGCTTGAGCACGCCCTGGAGCGGCCCCATCCGGCGCAGCATCCTGTAGCTGCGCAGGAAGTCGTCGAAGGTGAACTCGCCCTTTAGCATCCGGCGCTCGAGCTCCTCGCGCTCCTCGTCGGCGACCGCGGCCTCGGCGCGCTCGATCAGGGTCAGCACGTCGCCCATGCCGAGGATCCGCGACGCCATCCGGTCCGGGTGGAACCACTCGAGCGCGTCGAGGCGCTCCCCGATCGAGGCGAGCTTGATCGGCCGCCCGGTGACGGCGCGGACGGAGAGGGCGGCGCCGCCGCGCGCGTCGCCGTCGAGCTTCGTCAGCAGGACGCCGTCGAAGTCGATCCGCTCCTGGAACGCCCGGGCGACCTCGACCGCCTCCTGCCCGGTCATCGCGTCGAGGACGAGCAGCACGTTCGTCGGCTTCGCCTCGCGCCGGACGGCGGCCAGCTCGTCCATCAGCGCCTCGTCCACGTGCAGGCGGCCGGCGGTGTCGAGGATCACGACGTCGCGGCCCTCCGCGCGCGCCCGCTCGATCCCCTCGCGCACCGCCCGCACCGGGTCGCGGCGCTCGTCGGCGTAGACGGGGACGCCGAC